>NZ_PGVC01000027.1:0-107188 GCF_002860225.1 Bacillus sp. V33-4 | reverse complement strand
ACGAAATTATCTTTTATTTCTTTTCAACGAAAGTGGTTTGAATGCGCGCTTCCGATAGACTGGGCCTCAGAAATGGCACTCGTCATAAGTAAGTACAGTACGAATAACGGGATAGGTTTGTCTAATTATGGATAATCAACACTCATGTAAAATCATGTCTGATGAAAACAACATTCATACCATTCATCAGGCCGCGTCAGCAAAAGAATTTATGCAACCCGCCAGAACACCCGTGATTTCAAACGTGAGATGAATGGCGGGTGTTTTCTTTTGGTTTAAATACGGAACTTATGTTCTTATTTGTGTATAATAATACAGAAAGGCAGGTGAAGACTCAAATGAGTTCCGGTTCAAAAAAAATGTACGGAGTTCAAAAAGTACATTTAAAAAATCTTACCAAAAAGGAATTCTTAGCATTAAGACAGCTGTGCCGTTTAAGTAAAAATATGTACAATGTCGGTTTGTATAACGTTCGTCAACATTTTTTTGAAACAAAAGAATTTCTAACATATGAAAGTTGTGGTCGGCCACAACAAAGAGTGGAAACAACAAGTGAAAATGCGAAAAAAAGATAAACAGTCGTTTGTTCAAATCCCTCATTCACAGTGGATAAACAAGCTTCATTCCATGTGTAAACGCTATGGTATTGAATTGATCGTACAGGAAGAATCCTACACTTCACAAGCCAGTTTTCTGGACAATGGATGAACTGCCTATCTACAAAAAAGAAACAGAACCAGTTACAAAGTTCTCCGGAAGTAGAATTAAAAGAGGACTGTATCGCACAGGACAAAAGATACTTGTTAACGCTGATCTTAATGGTGCAGCCAATATCTTAAGAAAAAGTAACCATAATGTCCATATGGACAAAGTGGCTAGGGGGCTTTTGGCGGTCCCAATGAGAATTCGTATGGTTTAAACCTACAAGGTACAACCTAACCTATCTCATAAAAGAATCCCACGAATTAATTCGTGGGAGGTTCAAGCATTAATCGAAAGTCTTTCTGCTTAAAGATGATTGTGCTTCAGAATGAGTCTTTTCTCTCGCCAATACAACAAATAACGCTCCGGTGAGCACGATGATTCCGCCGCTTAATTGCAAAATCGACATGTTTTCTCCGAACAATAAGGTCGAGCAAACAATCGTAACGACAGGTTCTGCCATGCTCAGAATTGACGCTTTTGTAGGGCCGATTATGTTCATTCCCGCAAAAAATGTAAACATGGCGATAACGGTTGAAAACAAGGCAATGCCAACAATCGGAATCCAGCCTGACATTTCAAATTGAAAGTTAAGGGTGTTTGTTAATAAGCCGCCAGCTAAGAATGAGATCGAGGCAAATAAAGCAGTAAAGGCGCTTGTGATGATCGGCTGTACTTTTATAGCAACAAGGTTTCCGAAGATGATATAAACAGAGTACACAATCGCAGCGCCAAGGGCTAGCAAAAGTCCTGTATAATTTACATTTCCCGCCGGTGCACCGAGGATAAGGACCATCCCAAATAAAGAAACTATGATCGAAACAAGCAGCGGCTTTGATAGTTTTTCTTTGTTGATGAAAAAGGAGAGCACTGCCACAAAAACAGGATATAAATATAGAATTAATGCTGCTAAGGAGGCGGGGATATATTGAACCGCCACAAAGTAAAAAGTCGATTGTAAACTGTATAAAACTCCGCCAAGAATAAACAGTGAAACCAATAGTTTTTTCGTTATCGCCAATGGCTGCTTTTTTATCAGAGGATAGGAGAATAAAATCATCGCAGCAAACGCAAAACGTAAGAACAATAGAGTCGCCACACTTATGCCGCTGTCATAAGCATAAAGCGCAAAGATGGGCAGCAAACCGAACCCCGTTGCAGATATTAAAATTAAAAAAATACCCACATACATATTGCCAATCCCCCTATGACTCGCCTTGTATGATATTATTCCACCAGCCAATATACAATCCCTTTAAATTGTTTAGGAGATGTGACAAATTATTCCCGACCTTTCGACCTATAAGGAGCGGGCTGTTAGTAGTGTTTTTACAAATGGTATAGACAACTAGACTTAAATAATGATAATTTCAAAATATTAAAACTACTTTAGGAAGAAGTGATAAATGAATTTCTTTTAGGACTATCTTGAAAAGCGGTTTCCCCGAAGATTGATCAGTCTGAAAAAATAATCCCATCTAGGTCTTTCTTTACTATATTTACTTGTTTTTAACAAAAGCTGAACATTGGGCTAATGTGCAGTTGGTAATGTTGTAGTTGTGAATCTACTAATCTATTGGGGGGAAAGTGCGTGCATGCAATCAGGAAGACAGTAGTTTATTTGTTGGCTATTTTGCTAGTTTCACAATCAATTCTACTTCAAGTTTCGCCCGGTTCCAATACAGCGGTTGCGGAAACGGCAACGCCTTACTCGCTTGGTCCGGTTATTGAAGAGTGGGCGAGACCCGTTGCACCTGGTGTCCAGGAATCATTGATGACAATCGACAGCGGAGCAGGGCGGCAGGAAGCATTTGTCATGAACGTTGACACAAAGCATCCAGACATACATATAGAGGCAGGTCTTCCGTATGGAAAGGATTTTGGGATGCAGACTGTCCGCCAGCAAGCCTCGTTTGTATCGAAGCCAGGCAATGTGGTCGTCGGCGGCGTGAATGCCGATTTCTACAATACTTCAAACGGCATTCCATTTGGCTCGGTGATCCGCGATGGCAAGATTCTGCAAGCTTCCACTACTGAAACATTTGGCATCAAAGAAAACGGGGAAGCGGTAATCGGCTACCCCAATCCAAGATTTACATTGCTGGTTAACGGCGTGGACACAAAACTGAATGGTGTGAATGGAACACGAGGCACCAACCAATTGGTCGCCTATACTCCTGATAAAAAAACAACCGGAACAAATGCGTCGGGAACAGAGGTGGTGTTAACCCAAGTTTCCGGTGATGTTCGAGGAATTGGGACGATTACCGCCCATGTAGAAGACGTAAAAATCAATCAGGGAAATACGGAAATTGCCGAAGGAAAGCTTGTCCTTTCCGGCCATGGAACCGCAGCTGATTTATTAAAAAGCTTGCAGGTTGGCCAGCAAATTGAATTGCGGACTTCGGTCGCGGCAGGCTGGGAAGATGTAAAAGAAGGGCTGGGCGGGCGCATCATCCTTGTTGAAAACGGGCAGAAGGTTCAACTTGAAGAGGGCTCTTTTACAACGACGCGGGCACCAAGAACAGCGGCAGGTATTAAAGCTGATGGCAGTATTTTCTTTGTCGTGATTGATGGCCGGCAGCCGGGTTATTCCGAAGGTGTTACCGTTTTTGAACTGCGCGATCTGATGTTTGAAATGGGCGCCGTTGATGCCTTGAATTTAGATGGCGGAGGGTCTTCAACCTTTATTACCCGTACGAATGGGGAGAGCGGCTTATCCGTGGTTAATCATCCTTCTGATGGATTTGAACGAAGCGTTGCGAACTCTTTCCTTGTTGTATCAACAGTAGCTGAAGGCGCACTAACGCAGCTCGCTGTTCAGCCGGATCATTTATTGATGCTTGCCGGCAGCTCTTACGATTTTAATGTAAAAGGAATGGATGCAGCGTACAATCCTGTTGCAATGAACGGTGAACCGCAATGGCGTGTTTCCGATGGGGCAATCGGTTCAGTGGATTCAGCCGGAATTTTCACATCTGGGCAAACTCCAGCCAGCGGGGAGTTAATCGCCGACCTCAACGGCTCTACGGGTACGTCGCGAATTACGGTCGTCAACCAGCTTTCGGCACTGCACTTGCCGCAAGATAGCTTAACCGTTAAACGAGGGGAAGAGATGAACTTTGCTGTGAAGGCTATTTCAAACGGGAGAGCTGTTCACGCCCACCCGGCTAATTTTAAATGGGAAATTACCGGCGAAATTGGAATCATTAACGAAGATGGAACGTTTAAAGCGGCTGATAAAACCGGAACAGGTACGATCAAAGTCAGCTATGGTGATAAGTCTGATACGATGAATATTCAAGTCGGAAAAATGCCGGTTATTTTGGAGACATTTGAAAATGGTCTGGAGCATTGGGTGGCAAGCGGTGCCCGTTACCAATCACTTTCGATTCGCCAGACCACCTATCCGGAGCCGGCACGCTTTGGCAACCACGCACTGCAATTGAACTATGATTTTACAGGCACGATCGGAACATCCGGTGCTTATGCGCACACGAAGGAAGACATTATTATTGAGGACTACCCTGAAAAGATTGGGATGTGGGTATACGGCGATGGCAATGGTCACTGGCTCCGTTCGCAATTGAGGGACGGAAACAACAATGCTTTTCCAATCGACTTTGTGACTAATATGGATTGGGAAGGCTGGAGATATGTTGAAGCAAGCGTACCAGCTGGAAAAACAACGCCATTAAAGCTGGATCTTGCTGTTCGTTTAATGGAAACAAGCAACGATAATAAAAACGCGGGTACTGTCTATGTCGATAATATCCGTGCCGTTTACGGGGAAACAAATGACGATTTAGTCAATCCGGTCATAACGAAGGAATATCCTGCAGAAAATGAAGTAATCGTAACAAATGAATTAAAAATCAGTGCCACCGCCCAGGACAATGAAGGCGGCACAGGTATTAATCGTGAACGTGTCTGGATGTATCTGGACGGACAAAAAGTAGAGGCTGATTTTAATGCGGAAACAGGTGAGATTTCCCATATCCCTGATTTTCCACTTTTAGACGGTTATCATCAGGCGAAAATCGTCGTTCACGATCACTTCGGCAATGAAAGTGAGCGCGTCTGGCAGTTTGAAGTCGACAGTGCAGGCACGGGAATTAAGCCAATTTACGAAAAAGAAGCTTATGTAGGTAATGAGTATGTGGCTGCGCTTGAAACGAGCCAACTGCAAAATATGAAGGGCTTAAAGCTCCATTTTACTTTTGATAAAACGAAGCTCCAGGCAGCGCCAAATCAAGTACTGCTCAATGAGGACATTCCAGCTGATAATGTTGTGAAAAACGAAATTACAGCTGACGGCGATGTAGTTCTTGAGTTAAAAAATCTAGATACCATCCCTGGCGCAGAAACGATAACAGAATTAGCGAAGCTGCCGTTTCAGATCCCAACAAACGCAATTGAACCGATCTCGTTTCAGTTTGTTGAAGGAACTGCGACACTCGCAGGAAGGGACCAGGCTGTCAGCATTTATATGCCGGATATCGAGGCTCAAGTAAAAGCACATTACAACATTGCAATCGATCGGGCATCTGTCGGATTTGACTCCGAAATTACAGTTAGAGATGAAAAAGGCAGAGCGGTGAAAGGAGCGGTCGTTCAGGTGAAATCACCTGAAGCTGAGCTTGCCGTCATTAAGTCAAAACAAGCGGCATTATTCCGTGATCCCGACCGGAACAGTGAAGAACTTGTACTGTTTTCAAAGGAGGAGAGCACCATTATCCAGGAAAAGCAAGGTGATTGGTTAAAAGTGAAGTTTGGAAAGCTTGAAGGCTGGATCGAGACTGACAAAGCAAGCATATCTTCATGGGTATTGGGCACGACCGACCAGAAGGGGAGAATTAAAACAAACAGACTGTCGATCATTCCTGCAGAGCTTGTGATCCAGGCTCAAAAAGAAAGGCGCTACAGCTTTGAAACAAAGGTAAAGGTTCTAGATCACCTTGGTACACGAACACCGGAACGAACAAACCTTACTTTTAGCGAAAAAGAGAACAGAATGAATGTCACCTGGACAACTTCACCTCTTACATCGGCTTCAGTTGTCGAGGTTATCGAAACAGGCCGCTATGAAAAAGATGGATTTAACAGAAAAGCGGTCAAAAAAGTGAAGGGCAACAGCAGGGAGTATGCTTTTGACTCTGGTGAGGTACAGGTGCACTCAGCTTCATTAAACGGTTTAAAACCGGGAACTTCCTACACATATCGGGTAGGGGACGGTGCAGAGGGAGGCTGGAGTGAAGCGGCGACATTTACAACAGCGAAAAAGACCAATGACCCGTTCAGCTTTATTTTAATGGGTGATACCCAGGCACCTCCGAATCAAACTGAAAATGGATTTGGCGTTTTTACCGAGATTTTCAATAAAGCTAAGCAAGAGTACCCTGATGCATCGTTTATGGTTCATGTTGGGGATATGATCGATGACGGGAATCTTTACTCGCACTGGAATGCGTTCTTTGAATCAATGAAGGATCCGAAGCTGGCTGCGTCAACACCGATCGTTCCTACGGTCGGTAACCATGAAAACATCGGTACAGGTGTTGAAACCTTTAAACATCTCTTTAACACGCCAAAGAATGGGCCTGATCAATTTAAAGGAACCACCTATTCTTTTGACTATGGCAATGCGCATTTTGCCGTACTCAACACTGAAACAACGAAGGAAGGTCTCATCGAACAGGCCGAATGGCTCAAAGAGGATATGCAGGAAACCGATAAAAAGTGGAAGATCGTTGTTTATCACAGGTCTCCATACTACTCAAACCCGGCAGGCGGAAGCGAAACCGTGAAGGAAGTTTGGCCGAAAGTTTTTGATGAGCTCGATATCGACCTCGCTATTTCGGGCCATGACCATTCTTACGTGCGAACTTTCCCGCTTGAAAACGGAGCTGCGGCTGATCGGGGCACCACGTATGTGATTGCCGGATCAACCGGCAAAAAGTTTTATGCGACAACCCCTCAAGATTATATGGACGTTTATTTTGACGAAGACACGCAGGTTTACACAAATGTATTGATAGACGACCAGGGAATCAACATTTTAGTGAAAACACGTGATGGAAGAATCGTTGATAATCATACGATTACAAAATAGAAAGCTATAGTTGCAGAAAAGGGACTGAACTCAAAAAAGTTTTTTACTTTTGAGTCAGCCCCTTTTCTTTTTTAGCAATAAAAATAAACATATTGCCAGTCATGAAGATGATTAATAAAATCAGTTAAACATTTTTATTAAAAACATAGTCGGGTACCGTCTGGGATTTTAGCTTATTTTATTGCTAAGTAGGGCCAGTTCACGAAAAGTTTTTGTGTTCATTTCCGGCAACAGAGACCGGAACCTTATAGCCTTTTAAAAGGACGTTGGAAGTTTTGGTCTCGGCGTTTACGGCTTTTATACCGAACGCGCCGTTATCTCCTGCAGCCTTGACGTCTGCAATGCTGGCGTTTTTGACGCGCGAGCCAATGTCGATCGCTTTTGGTGCCGAATGGTCAATTCTGACATTGCGGATTTGGACTCGATCGGCGTGATTATCTCCGCCGAAAACCTTAATATCTGTGCCTGCTTTTTTAAAACCTCTGATTGTGATGTTGTTCAAGACTACGTTTCTCGCCCGATATTGGATCGCGATAACAGGATTTTTGTGATAGTTATACTCAGGATCGCCAATCAAAGTAAAATGGTTGATGACGACATTTTTATAGGCGGACACGACAAGTGCGCGCGGCGTCGAGCCTGCATATAAATCCGTATAAATTGGCGCAAGTGCCACGAGATTGGTTGCCCTGATATTAAAGGCTGTTTTAGACTCCGGGTCAGTGATTTTATGATGGCCGATATGGCGGAAGTTATAGGATCGATTATCATTGACCGAAATATGCCCGATAATCTGGACGTCAGCTGCAGCAGAGGAATTATGATGTGCTTTAATTTCGACGCCGCCGAAGCATCTTGAAGTAGAATTGTTGACGAGCCAAACGTGGCGTGAACCGTCATCGACTTCAATCCCGTTCGAATTAGAAAAGCCCTTATTATGGGCCCGGCCGCTCGGGTCACACATATGCGAATTCGAGATTAGGATATTGTCGCTATGATGCGTGGTAATCCCGTCATCCCCGAAGCCATAGCCGTTTAAGTGATCGAGCCAAACATACTTGCTGGGGCCACGTGCCCGGTATCCATCTCCCGAGTAGTTGTACAAAGTGGATGAAACATCGAAGCAATGCAGGCCCGGATTGATCCCTTCTACTCCTTTCACCCAGCCAAATGTAACATTGGCATAAGTGAGGCAGCTGGAATGATTGCCCCAAGTACTTGTTTTGTCGGTTGGGCAAAGCCTATCGGCATTCCAGTCCAAGCTCATCCCTTCGACTAAAATATGATGATTGCCTCGCCAATGGTTGGCGTTTGTAATCAGCCTTCTTCCTTTCGGTGCTTGATGATGCAGTTTTATCGTGGTCAATCCTTTTCCAGCGCCAACGAGACACGTCCATGAAGGAAGCGTGATTCCTTTCGTGATAAAAATCCCTTCAGGCACATAAACTTGTACCCGGCCATTTCCCAGTGCTTTTCGAAAAGCTTCGGTATCATCCGTAATGCCATCTCCGGCTGCACCGAAGTCCTTTACATTTACTTCGCTATTAATCTCATTTAAAAATTTCTTGTACTCTTCATCTAACAGCGGTTTCCACTCTGGAAAAATCTCGCCTTGTTCATTTACACATGTATCTGAAGAAATCGATGGCTCATTACTGGACGATGTTAATACAAGATCAGCCAGTAGTTTTGGGAGCCTTTTGATAAACAAGAAAACGGATCGGCGTTGTGTTCCAGTATACTGATATTTATGTTTATTCAGTTGCTGAAACAATTCATCGGTTTCCTTGATTGCCTTTTTAATATCAAGTTCTTTCTTCGAAATTTGTGATATCAAGGCGCGGTTCTTACGTGGGTCATGTTTTTTATCCAAATAAATCATCTTCATACCACCTTCACCTGAAAAACATTTCTTCATGATAAAAATAATATTCCCCGTCTGTCCGGAACTAACCGTAAGGCTTTATCCTTCTATTATATGTTTATTCCAAGTAAATAATGGTAATAGCACAAATGTAATTAACAATTAATACTTGGTTTACATGTGGCTGATAGGATGAGGATGATAAAAAAAGGAGGTATCAAGCAATGAAAAATTGGATGAAAAAATTTGTTATTGTTTTATTGGCAGTCTTATTGTTGCCAGCGGCTGTACAAGCAATTAATGGTCCGATCAGCAGTGCTGGCAGTCAGGATGGGGGAATTGGCAACAGCAGTCATTACCTCGATGAAGTGCCGAACATTTCAATGGACCCAAAAGTAAAACAGATTATTTATCCACTATTTTCAACACCTTCTGTAAGCAAGAAAGGCGAGTTATTAACCATTAAAATTGATAGCCAGGGAAAAGAGGCGGCAGGATGGAGCATCAAATTAAAGCAAACGAATAACTCTTCGTTAACAACAGAGTATGAGCTGCCTGTCCAAAAGGTATCTTCTGGCCAATCACACTGGAAGAAAAGCTCAACCATTTATGATGTCACCGTAAAAATTCCAAATGATGTTCCAGAAAAACTGTATGATCTTGAAGTTTCATATACCGGGAATGGTAAGCGAATTACTGATGATCAGCCTCATTCGGTTAAAGTGGTCAATGAATTTAAGAAAGATTTCACTTTCATGCATGTAACGGATACGCATGTCGGCTCACCCCGGAATTTAGGTGATCATGGAGACCCGGCTGCAACAGAGCCAGCACAATTAATTGAAGCGGGGCTTTGGAATCCTGATCCGGAAAAACGCTGGTTATATTTGCAAAAGGCAATCAAAGAAGTCAATTTGATGAATCCTGATTTTGTGGTTGTAACCGGCGATTTAATGTTCGGGCAAATGAATCCACAGGAATATATTTACGAATATGAAGAAACGTATAAATTTCTGCAAAAATTAAATGTACCGGTTTATTTGGTCCCGGGCAACCATGATTATTATGCGCAGGATGCGACGCTTGCCGATGGCGCCAAGTACTGGGAGCAATATTTCGGGCCACAGTATTTCTCGTTTAATTATGGACCTTATGCCCATTTTATCGGCTACAATTCATTCGACTGGCATAAATTTGACAGGAGCGGACATGGAACTCTCTCTGTCCCGACATGGGGCGGACAAATCCGCGAAGAGCAACTAAACTGGATTAAACAAGATCTTGCCGACAATGAGAAAAATGCACAGGCAGGGCAAGTTCGCGGGCTTTTCTCTCACCATAATCCGTTATGGCAGGACAGGGAAATTTGGCCGCACGACGATGCTGAAGTTCAGGAATACTGGAAACAATACGATGGCCAGCATAATCCGCAGCGTCTCGATACACTGATGCTCGGCGAAAAGCTTGGACTGAAATATGATCAGCAATGGCATGGGGAGAATGCAATTGAACTGATCGACGTGATGCAGCAACACAAAGTCAATATAAGCCTGCACGGCCATACGCATGTAGATAACGTGACTGAAAAAGATGGAGTCCTTTATACAACGACGGCTTCCGTCGAGTTATCTGGAAAGCCGTGGGTCGGTTTTAGAAACTTTAAAATGAGAAAAGGACAATTCACTTCTTATAATTATGAAGAACCGGGACGCTCAATTCCGATCTATATGAACGGAGAAACGAAAAGCGGCATTATGTCATTTGAAGCGAATTACAAAGCAGCAAACGATGGGCATTCGACCTCCCAAGAAGCAACCGTAACAAATCGTCTGAATAAGCCGCTTACAGTCACTGTTCCGTTTTATATGGCTGCAGGTGATTATCGAATTTCATCCGGAAAACTCAAACAAAATTACAGTGCAGACGGAAAGCAATACATCGAAGTAGAAGTCACTGTCCCTGCCGGAAGTGAGCAGAAAATTACTGTGCAGAAATAACTTGAAAACCCCCTCTCTGAGCATCGTTGCTTGAGAGGGGTTTTTTAATGGGATTTAATATTCCATTTAATGGTATCGCTTAAATAAAGCTGATTTTCGCGAGATTATTGATTTTTTCGCTTAAATCTTGTCACTTTTCGCTTAATTCCTCTTAGTTTCCGCTTAAAAACTCTGAATAGGCCAGCTGATCAGTATGATTATGTAAATATATGGAATAAATTGTAAATTTTCAGAGCTTTATGACAGTTACATTCCCTGACTGATTATATTTCTCCGCTAAATAGATCGAAAAAGAGAGTTTTTTGAACAGAAACACTAGATTTTTGTGCATTTGGTAGTCAACCAGCCTTTCGAAAGCGTTCTGCTGATTTATCCAAAATGTTTCCTTACCGGTGTCGAATCACTTTATTGTTACGGTTTTTTAAAAGATTCATGAAGAAAATTAGGTAAAAGGGCTTTTCTAGAAATCGGAATTTTGTGTTAATTGAGATTGATAAAGACCTAGCAAAAATAGTTTTGGTTCCTTTGTCCTGAATGAATATGCCCAATCTCATGAATTGCCGGTTTACATTCCTTAACACTCGGTTTAAAAAGTCCATTTATAATAAAGCCGATTCAAATAATTTATGCGGAAAGGGGAACGATCATGAATAATGAAAGAGTAATGGACGAATGGATTAAGAAATGGAGCGAAGAAAGTCTCGGAAGGAATATGGACCGCCGTGATTTTCTGCAGGGAGCAAGTAAAATTGCCACCTTGTCACTTGGGCTCGCGATTGCACAATCGATGGGCGGACTTGATGTAAGTGCAGCTTATAATTTCACGGAGTATCCGTTTACTCTTGGTGTTGCGTCAGGTGATCCTCTTTCAGACAGTGTTGTTTTATGGACAAGGCTTGCTCCCGACCCTTTAAATGGCGGAGGAATGCCGTCTAAAAAATTGCCGGTAAAATGGGAAGTGGCCAAAGATGAAAACTTTCGAAAAATTGTCCAGCGCGGCACGGAAGTAGCGGCACCTGAACTGGCCCATACCGTCCATGCTGAAGTCAAGGGATTAAAACCAAACCAGGTATACTTTTATCGTTTTAAAAGCGGAAATGAAATAAGCCCGACAGGTAAAACGAAAACACTTCCTTCATCCCGTTCCAGTGTTTCTAGCATGACATTCGCTTTTGCTTCATGCCAGCAATTTGAACACGGTTTTTATACGGCTTATCAGCATATGGCTAAAGAAGAGCTTGATCTCGTTTTCCACCTTGGCGATTACATATATGAATACGGGCCGAATGAATATGTTGCTCCAAGCGGTAATGTCCGCACCCACAGCGGTCCGGAAATTATTGCACTTCAAGATTATCGAAACAGGTATGCCCAATACCGTTCAGATGCTGACCTTAAGGCTGCCCATGCTGCCTTTCCTTGGGTTGTAACCTGGGATGACCACGAAGTGGAAAATAATTATGCGAATGTCACTCCCGAAAAAGGACAGTCGGTTGAGGAATTTATCAAACGCCGTGCAGCCGCCTATCAGGCTTATTATGAGCATATGCCTCTCCGCAGATCTTCCTTGCCAAAAGGAGCTGATATGCGGTTATATCGGAATTTTTCTTATGGTGATTTGGCGGAATTTAATGTACTGGACACAAGGCAATACCGTGATGACCAGGCGAACGATGATAAAAGCTCACCGCAAACACCTGAATCTCTTGATCCCAACCGCACACTTCTTGGCGATGAACAGGAACAGTGGCTGTTTGAAAACCTGGCTGGCTCAAAGGCGGCATGGAACGTGTTGGCCCAGCAGATCTTTTTTGCCCAGCGTAATTATGGTACGAGCACAGCTCCAAAATACAGTATGGACTCATGGGATGGCTATCCCGCGGCACGCGAGCATTTACTCAAATCTGCTGAAATCAAACAGGATTTAAACAACGTGGTCGTTCTAACCGGAGATGTCCATGCAAGCTGGGCAGCCAATCTCCATACTAATTTTGATGATCCCGATTCAAGAATTTTCGGTGCGGAATTCGTCGGCACTTCGATCACTTCAGGCGGAAACGGCGCTGATAAACGGGCAGATACTGACCGGATTTTAGCATTGAACCCACATATTAAATTTTTTAACGATTATCGCGGCTATGTCCGCTGCACGGTAACACCGGAACGTTTTCAAGCGGACTACCGGGTTGTTCCCTTTGTATCAACAAAGGGTGCTGACATTTCAACAAGAGCCTCATTTTTACTTGAGAAGGATCAACAGGGAATCAAGCAAGTGGCAACTGCACAAATCCTGCAAGGTGTCCAATTGTCAAATGAGGTTGAAGATGATCGTCACCACGCTCACCAACGAGCCCATGAAAAACAAAACGAAAAAAAGCGGGAGAAGGTAACAAACTAGTTGGAGCTCCCTATTAGAGCATCAACTTTCGACAGGAGGTGATCATGATGTTTTCGAACATTGGTATTCCGGGGTTAATCTTAGTACTCGTGATTGCGTTAATTATTTTCGGGCCTTCCAAGCTTCCTGAAATCGGCCGTGCCTTTGGAAGAACCTTATCAGAATTCAAGGGTGCAACGAAAGGGTTAGTATCCGATTCAGATCATGAGGACGAAAAAAAGCCGTCGCTTACGGCCGTTAAAAAAGAGGGATAACCATCAGATATTAAAAAAGGGTAGACGGGGGAAAGCTCGTCTGCTTCTTTTTTGTAAAAGTTCTTTGCAATCATATGGAGGATAACGACGAGGAGGTCAGCAAAATGGAAAGCAAGAATCTGCAGGTTTTCGGACATTTGGAAGAACTGCGAAACAGGATCATTAAAACATTAACAGGATTTTTGGCGTTCATGATTGTGAGTTTCCTGTTTGTCGAGGAAATTTATAAATGGCTGATTAAAGATTTAGATGGCAAGCTCACTGTTCTTGGCCCGGGTGAAATTCTTTGGGTGTATATGGTGATTGCCGCGGTATTTGCGATTGCCGCCACCATACCATTGGCGGCGTTCCAGACGTGGCGTTTTGTTGCGCCGGCATTAAAAAAAGAAGAGCGTAAGGTAACGCTCCGATTCATCCCTGGCTTATTCTTCTTATTTATTGCAGGAATCTCGTTCGGTTACTTCGTGTTATTTCCGATTGTTTTAGGTTTTCTTATTTCACTTTCAGCGGGACAATTTGAGACGATGTTTACTGCCGAGAAATACTTCCGGTTTATGATTAACTTGATTCTTCCGTTTGGATTTTTATTCGAAATGCCACTGTTGGTGATGTTTTTAACACGGTTGGGAATTTTAAACCCGATGAGGCTGGCAAAGGGCAGAAAGCTTTCCTACTTTGTCCTCGTCATCGTGTCGATTTTGATCACGCCGCCAGATTTAATCTCAGATATTTTGGTGATAGTTCCGTTACTGGTTTTGTATGAGGCCAGCGTACTATTATCCGCGATCGTTTATCGAAAGAGGCTGAAACGAGAAGGCACAGAATTATCAGTGGCTTAACAAGGATATATGCCAAACAGGCAATAAGAAAAGCGCAAGCGCCTTGGTCAGCCCCGACAAGCGCTGGAGGGCCTGACAGTGAAGTCGTTCTTTGACTTCATTGGCAGGACCGAAGCGACTCGAGGGGCTAGGCGCTGGAGCTGGACATCGAAACGCCCAACTCAGTTTTCAAAATTTATGCTTTCTTAAAATGATAAAAAGGATAGCCGCAAGCTCGGCTATCCTTTTGCATCTTATTTGCTGCCTTTCTCTTTTAAAACTTCTTGTAAACGGTCAGGGAAGTTGGTGAATATTCCAGTTACACCCCAATCAATCAACGTGCGCATATGTTCTTTTTCATTGACGGTATACGGATGTATTTCGAGGCCGTGCTGGCGAACTTTTTGTACATATGCTTTATCAATTTTGTCAAAGTTCATGCCAACCCCGATACTGTATGTTTTATAATCTTCCAGCTCATCGTCAGTAATCACGGCTGGCGTATCGTACCATAATAATTGTACAAGCGGGATTTCCGGCTCCAACTCATGGACTATTTTTAAGCTGTCAGCACTGAACGATTGGATGAGTACTTTGCCCGAAGAATCTTCCGAACCTGTTAATTTATACTTGCTAAGTACTTCGAGCAGTTTTTCTTCCATGCCCGGATAGACTTCAGGGGATTTCGTTTCGATATAATAGCGGGAGCCTTTACCGAATGTTTGAATGACTTCGTCAAGCGTCGGTACTTTTAACCCAACATACTCTTTTCGTGCCAATTCCGGATATTTTTCATTGAACCATGAACCGGCATCCAGCTCCTTGATTTCGGAGAGCGTGTAATCTTTAACATACCCTGTTCCGTTTGTTGTGCGGTCAAGGGTTTCATCATGCATCGCGATCAGCTCACCGTCTTTTGTCATTTGCAGATCAATCTCGATATAGTCTCCTTTCATTTTTTCCCCAAGTCCGTAAGCCAAAAGCGTATGTTCCGGGGCATGTCCTGAGGCGCCACGGTGGGCTACGTTTAAAATTTTGTTTGGATGCATTGGTTTAGCGGCGTCTGCATGTCCGACAAATCCGGTGCTAATTCCAACTAATGCGGCTGACATCAATACATTTTGTAAAAGTCCTTTCATCTCCTGTTTCCCCTTTCGTAGTTAAGATCATTTTTAGCATAATGGTTGGATTTTAAGTGAATATAAATAAATATTTAAAATAGGATGACAATGCTGTAACAAACATTGATTTATATTTTCCGGAAACATTTCCTTTTGAGGAAATGTTTTATAGAATAAGAGTGAGAATATTCAATTTTTCCTGCATTTTTTGAAATTATAAAATAATATTGATCAAAATTAAGGGAGTTTACATATGGGGAACAGTATACAGCCACATATCAGAATTGGCGAGGATTATCGGATTCAGTACGCGCTCTTGCCTGGCGACCCGGCCCGTGTTGATGAGGTCGCCAAATTTCTCGATCAAATTGAAGCCGTGGCGAACAACCGCGAATTTAAGACGATTGTCGGTTCTTATAAAGGAGTTCGTATTTTCGTGACTTCAACGGGAATTGGCGGGGCATCTGCCGGAATCGCTGTCGAAGAATTAAGGAATATTGGTGTTAACGTGATGATTCGCATTGGCAGCTGCGGGGCGAATCAGGCCGAGGTAAAATTGGGAGATTTGGTAATTGCGGGCGGTGCTGTCAGAAATGATGGGGCCTCAGATGCTTATATTGATAAAGCTTTTCCGGCAATTCCTGATACCGGCTTGCTGTTTCATGTGATTGAATCAGCTAAAAAGTCAGGCTATGCACACCATATCGGGAAAGTCAGGAGCCATGACAGCTTTTATACAGATGAAGAACAGCAAATCGATCAGTACTGGTCAAGCAAAGGGATTTTAGCTTCCGACATGGAAACAGCCGCACTGTTTGTCATTGGGGGATTACGCGGTGTAAAAACCGCATCTATTTTAAATGTGGTGGTAGAAAAAGAAGGAAACCTGGAAGGGGGGATTAATGACTATTTAGACGAAGCAAACGAAAGCAAGCTTGGCGAACAGAAAGAAATCATCACTGCATTAGAAGCCATTGTCTCTTATCATCATTCATTGAAAAGTTAAAAGGAGGTTTCATTTATGCAAAAGCAAAGTATGTGGTCATTTCGATTTTCTACTTCAGCCCTTGTGTTAATTCCGACTGCCGTAGGTATTAATTATATAGGGAAATTATTTGCAGGGTTGTTAAAGCTGCCGCTATGGCTTGATTCGATTGGTACCGTATTGGCAAGCATGCTGGCAGGCCCGATTATTGGAGCTTTAGCAGGTGCTATAAATAATATTATTTATGGGTTGACGCTCGATCCGATTTCGTTTGTGTACGCTATTTCAAGTATCGCAATTGGTTTGGCAGTCGGAATTTTATTTTATAAAGGCTTGATCTCGAGCTGGACTCAGGCTGCTATGGCCGGGTTGATTGTCGGCCTCGTTGCGACAGTTGTGTCGACGCCGATCAACGTAGGTTTTTGGGGAGGACAAACAGGGAACGTTTGGGGAGATGCGTTATACGCGATTATTCTGGCAAAAACAGACTCGATTTGGCTTGCATCCTTCCTTGATGAACTCGTCGTCGATGTGCCGGATAAATTAATGGTCGTCCTGATCAGCTACGGTATTTTCAGGGGGCTGCCGCAAAATGTGGTGCACTTATACGATAACAATCATAAATTGGAGACTCTTGACTAACCAGGCTGCCTTGCATAGAAAGATGGTGAACGTTTTTTGAAACCGATCAGTTTATATGCAGAGAGAAGATCAATCGTCCATGACATTGATCCGATAAGTAAGCTCTATTACATTCTTTTTTCAATTTTGGTGCCAATCATTTTGTCATCGCTCACGATCTCTTTTATATGCGTTGGACTTAGCGTTGTCCTGCTCTTTGCGGCTAAGGTGTTCAGAAAAACGCTGCCTGTATTCGGCTTTGTTTTTCTGATCCTGATTACGGTCTTCATCATCCAGGGATTGTTTAGTCCCGACAACGAAACAGCTCTCTTTCAGGTCGGCCCAGTTACGATGTATGAAGAAGGGCTGACGCATGCGCTGATGATTACTCTTCGTGTGATCAGTATTGTTGGTGCTTTTCTGATCCTTGTCCTGACGACGAAACCGGCGGATCTCGTCGAATCTCTCGTTCGTAAGGGGATGTCGCCGCGGTTCGGGTATGTGCTCAGCTCCGTTTTTCAAATCATTCCGGAAATGATGTCGACAATGGGCACGATTACCGATGCACAAAGGGCAAGGGGAATGGAGACAGAAGGCAAATTGAGCGTCAGGATCAAGGCGTTTTTACCGCTTCTGGGACCTGTCGTGTTAGGGTCATTGATCAATACGAAGGAACGAGCAATGGCGCTGGAAGTGAGAGGATTTAACTCCCCGACACCAAAGACCTATTTATATGAAGAAAAAAATTATACTTTCAGCAAAGCTATTCAGTGGACGCTCTTGGTGCTAACCGCATTTGCCCTCGTCTGGAGGATCGTTGCATGAATAAAATCATCGTCGAAAATCTTAAGTACAAATATCCTTTATCGGCAACGCTGGCACTTGATACTTTGTCTTTCGAAGTGGCAGAAGGCGAATTCATTGGAATTATCGGCGCGAATTCAGCGGGAAAATCAACGTTATGCCAATCAATTGTAGGCCTTGTTCCCCATTTTTATAAAGGTGCATACGGTGGAAAAGTAAGCGTCGATGGGCTGGAAGTCAAGAATCATTCTATCGATGAACTTAGCTTAAAGGCAGGCATCGTCTTTCAAAATCCGTTTACGCAGGTGACCGGGTCTAAGCTGACTGTTTATGAAGAAATTGCCTTCGGCCTCGAAAATATCGGCCTATCGCGTGTCGAAATGAAGGAACGGATCGATTATGTTCTCGACCTGTTAAATATCGCCCAATTGAAAGACCGCAATCCTTTTGAATTATCGGGCGGGCAAATGCAAAGGATGGCAATTGCCAGTATCATCGCCATGAAACCGGGTGTGATTGTTTTGGACGAACCGACTTCCCAGCTTGACCCGGAAGGATCCGAAGAGGTTTTTCAGGCTATTCAAGACTTGAGCAAACAGGGAGTAACGGTGATCTTATCTGAACATAAAATGGAGAAAATCGCCCAGTATTGCAACAGAGTGATGCTGTTAAATTGCGGCAAGCTGATCGATTTTGACACCCCGGAAAAGGTTTTTTCCCGCGAGGATTTAGAGGACTATGGTGTAAGAGCCCCTGTCTATACAAGGGTTTGCAAAGCGTTAAATACTAAAATCGCCGGTACGGATCTTTATCCTGTTACGCTCGATCAGGCATATATGGCACTCGGGGGTAAAAGTCGATGATCAAAGTTAGCAATCTATCATTTTCCTATCAGCAAGGAAGCCCGATTCTCTCTGGAATAAATTTGGATTTTGATACTAGGACGACGGCGATTATTGGTCAAAATGGTGCCGGAAAAACAACCTTCGTCAAATTGTTGAAAGGGCTTTTGAAACCGTATGGCGGGGAAATCTTTATCCAAAATCTTCGCGTCAACGATTCGACTGCGGCCGAGCTGGCCAAAACGATCGGGCTCGTATTCCAAAACCCAAATGAGCAAATATTCAAACGCAATGTATTGGATGAGGCCATGTTCGGCCCGCTTAATATCAAGATGAATGAAAATACTGCGCGGCAAAAGGCAATGGAAGCGCTGGAGATAGTCGGGCTTAACACCAAACTGGACGTCAATCCACATGATCTGAGCCTTCCGGAAAAGAAGCTGCTTTGCATTGCTTCAGTAGTTGCCATGGATACGGACATCATTATTTTTGATGAACCGACGATTGCCCAGGACCATGCAGGAAAAGAAAGAATCCGAAACATCATTAACACATTAAAAGAAAAGAACAAACTGGTCATGACGATCATCCATGACATGGACTTCGTCGCCGAGAATTTCGAAAGAACGATCGTTTTAAATGAAGGAAAGGTCATTCTCGACGGGGATACACGGAGCGTCTTCGCATCGAAAGAAATTTTGAAAAATGCCCATGTCGAAGCCCCGGGAATTACGCAGCTGGGAGAGAAGCTTGGTTATAAGGAGACGTTTTTGAGTGTTGAGGAGTTTATAAAAATGTATAAGCATGTAACTGAAAAAAAATAGTTTATAGCAGCAGTCTTACGGTTGCGTAAGGCCAATCACCAGACTGTAGTGTGATTTTTAGTTTTTTGAATATATTACTGGCAGTATTATAAAAGATTATTGTATGTTTACTGCTTTATCTCGATTGAATAACAACAAGAATAGCAGAAGATTATCACCTTAAAGGATGACTTCTGCTATTTTTAATAATGTTTTAATAGCTTCTGTTTATCCTTAGTACAAGTGATATGCCTAAGTCAAGAAGCGAATGTGCTCTTAATTGCAAAAAAAGCTATTATTTAAAAAGTTATGTTTGGCAAACTTAAGTAAATAGAAGAGGGTGGGATTAAATGAACTACATAGCTCACATCCGTGAAAGTGACAATCAGATACAAACCGTTGAACAGCATTTATTAGAAGCAAAAGATTTAGCAGAATCCTATGGCGAAAAGCTAGGCGTAAAACATTTAACAGGTCTTGCTGGTATGCTCCATGATTTAGGCAAATATACCACTGAATTTAGAGAATACTTATTGGAAGCAGTAAGTAATCCTGATTCTCCACCTAAAAGAGGAAGTGTCGATCATTCCACTGCAGGCGGGAAACTTTTGTATGAACTTTATCATGAAAAAAATATCATTCAATTTAAAGCGGTAGTAGCTGAAATTGTCGGAAATGCTATTATATCTCACCACTCTTATCTCCAAGATTTTTTTAATCCAGAGTTAGAATCAAATTATTTAAAAAGAGTTCGTGATAAAGAGCTAACTGAATTTGAAAAGACTAAGGAACATTTTTTTAAACATGTTATAAATGAGAATGATTTTTTTGAATATGTTGATCGGGCTGCAGTTGAGCTAGAGAACTTTTTATTGAAAGACGCTTCGGGAAGCAATGAGAAAAAAATAATGTTTCTCACTAAATTTATCTTTAGTGCTCTAATTGATGCCGATCGGACAAATACTAGACTGTTTGAGGAAAATAAGACTAACGAATCCAAAGCTAATCATGAAGGACTATTTGTCACTTACTACGAAAGATTATTAAATAAGATCCAATTATTTCATAAACATCCCGACGCAAATTCCCCAATTAATCTTTTAAGAAGAGAAATGTCAGATCAATGTGATCGTTTTGCTGAAAAGCGATCGGGAATATATACATTATCAATCCCGACCGGAGGCGGTAAAACATTAGCAAGTTTAAGATATGCACTAAAACACGCCAAGCTTTATAACAAAAAACGAATCATCTATGTCGTTCCCTTTACCACGATCATTGAGCAAAATGCAGAAGAAGTCAGGAACATTTTACAGGATGACGCGAATATATTAGAGCATCATTCAAATGTGATAGAAGATGCAAATGATGACGACGAGAATCGAGATGGCATGATGAGTGTGCAGCAAAAATTAAAGCTGGCCAAAGATAATTGGGATTCCCCAATTATTTTTACTACAATGGTCCAGTTTTTAAATGTTTTCTACGCCAAGGGAAGCAGGAATATTAGGAGGCTTCATAATTTAAGTGAGTCAGTTATTATATTTGACGAGGTGCAAAAGGTCCCGGTTTCTTGTGTATCATTATTTAATGACGCATTGAACTTCTTAAAGGAATATGGGCAAACAAGCATTGTCCTTTGTACCGCAACACAGCCTGCATTGGACTTTGTAGAACATAAGCTGGCAATCGATAAGGATGCAGAAATAATTAATAAACTTGATCAAGTTATTCATGCATTCAAGCGAGTTGAAATAGTCGATCTAGCAACGGATCAAACATTCAACAGTGAAAAGCTGACTGAATTCATTGAGGCAAAAATAGAAGAGGTACAGAGCATATTAGTCATTTTGAATACAAAATCGGTTGTAAAAGATTTATATACGCGATTGAAAAATAAAGAATCTGATATCCCGGTTTATCATTTAAGCACATCGATGTGTGCTGCACATAGAAAAGAAATCTTAGATGAAGTAAGATGGCAGTTAAAACAGGGCAATAAAATTGTTTGTGTGAGTACCCAACTCATTGAAGCAGGCGTAGATGTCAGCTTTGAATGTGTCATTCGTTCGCTAGCAGGACTTGACTCTATTGCACAAGCCGCAGGACGCTGCAATCGTCATGGGGAAATGGGAATCCAGAATGTTTATGTCATTGATCATGAGGGAGAAAACTTAAGCCGATTAAAAGAAATCAAAGTCGGAAAACAAGTTTCAAAAAGAATCTTTATTGATATGAAGCGTGATGAGCGGAATCATGGTGGACATATTCTATCAAGACAAGCGATGGAGAGATATTTTAAAGAGTACTATGACGAATTTGAATCTGACTTAAATTACTTTATCAGAAAGCTAAAGAAGGACATGACAGATTTGTTGTCTGCTCCTAGAAATGAGAATAGCTATCGCCAGGCTTATTATTATAATAACGGAAAAAAAGACATCCCATTATTTATTGTAAATAGTTATCAAACGGCGGCGGAGCATTTCCGTGTCATTGATGATCTCTCAACCTCGGTCATTGTTCCATATGAAGAAGGCGAAGATATTATCGCTGAATTAAATAGTAATAGATCGATTGAGGATCTCTCCCGTTTATTAAGGAAAGCTCAGCAATATACTGTTAATCTATTTAACTATGAAAAAGAACAATTGGCTAAAAATGACGGGCTTGTGTACTATCTAGACGGAAAAATTATAGCCTTGAAAGAAGGGGCATATAATGATGAATATGGTTTAGATGTTAATAATGAGAGCGGTTTTAAGTCAACAATATTTTAAAAAACCTATCTTCATTTAAGATAGGTTTTTTAATCATATAATATATATTTCAATCCGCGCTATTGATAGCGACGCTTTATTATATCATATTCAAAAAAAGTTCATAAATTTCATATAATATATTATTAAACTCTATTGATTTTGTAGGAAGAAAAAGGTATTATAAAATTGTTGGAAAAATCAAAAAAAAAGGAGGTGAAATGAAATGAGAAATTCTATTGAATTTGAAGTGTTTGGTGATTATGCCCTATTTACAGATCCTTTGATGAAGATGGGCGGGGAAAAGCTGTCATATCAGGTGCCTACATATCAGGCGCTTAAGGGAATTGTTGAATCAATCTACTGGAAGCCCACGCTGTTAATGGTAGTAGATGAAGTTCGTATTATGAATCCAATCAAAATGGAATCAAAAGGCATCCGGCCGATTGAATATGGAGGCGGGAATACGCTTGCCAATTACACATATCTGAAAGATGTCCGTTATCAGGTCAAAGCTCATTTTATCTTTAATCCCCACCGGCCAGATATGGCTTTTGATCGTGACGAACACAAACATCACAATATATTGAAGCGCTCCCTCAACGCTGGGGGCCGCAGAGATATTTTTTTAGGCACAAGGGAATGCCAGGGTTATGTGGAGCCATGTGTATTTGGTGAAGGCGATGGGTTCTATGATAATTATGGCAATATTCATTTAGGGACCATGGTTCATGGAATTAATTATCCTGATGAAACGGGTAGAAACGAAATGGAAGTGCGTCTATGGAATCCGGTGATGCAGAATGGGGTTATTCAATTTCTAAGACCGGATGAGTGCAAGCAAGTTCGCAAGATTACAGATATGGAACCGAAATACTTCGATCCTTCAAACGTGGAATCCGCAGATGAACTATTAAGACAATTTGAAGAGGGGGGTGATTAAATGAGCTGGTTATTGAATTTGTATGAGACGTATCAATCCAATTTGGACCGGGTTGGTGAGATTGGAAAGAAATATAATGGCCAAGAATATACACTGCTGCCAATCTCCCACACCACTCAAAATGCCCATGTAGAAGTATCAGTAACTGAAGAAGGTGAATTTCATTCCGCGGTAGTTATTGATAAGAACGATGCAAGCACGTTAATTCCATGTACAGAAGATTCAGCTAACCGAGCTGGATCAAAAATAGCACCTTATCCCCTTCACGATAAACTAAGCTATGTGGCAGGAGATTTTGTGGCTTATGGCGGTAGCATTAAAAAAGAAGAGCCTTTCTCATATTACATAAAACAACTAGAAGCATGGGCTAAATCGCCATATAGCACTGCAAAAGTAAAAAGTATTTATAAGTATTTAAGCAAAAAACGATTAATAAAGGATCTAGTAGAGTCAGGAATTTTGCATGTAGATGCCAATGGTCGATTAATTGACACCTGGGACAAAAAGGCTGAAGCGTTCTTGGGTGAAAAGCCTCCAATATTTTCGGCTGTTACAGGTGGTCAAGAAAGTGCCTTTATAAGGTTTAATGTGTATTCTCCGAATGAAATTTTAACAAAGGTCTGGAAGGATCCTGGTATGTATGAATCCTTCATCCGCTTTTACAAAGGTTTTTTAAGTGGTGATGATTATTGCTATGTAACAGGAGAATTGAAGCCAGCCACTGACAAGCATACAAACAAAATAAGAAATGCAGCGGACAAAGCGAAATTGATCTCGGCAAACGACACGAGCGGCTTTACATTCAGAGGGAGATTTAACAAGGCGAATGAAGTAGCCAGCATAAGCTATGAGGTTTCCCAAAAAGCCCATAATGCGCTGAAGTGGCTTATTAACCGTCAGGGGAAAACCATTGATCAGCGAGTGTTCCTGGTCTGGGGGAATGATGTACTTGATATTCCTGATCCAGCAGAAGATAGTTTATCAATCTTTGGAATGAGTTTAACCCCATTAGAAAAGAAAGAAATAAAGTCTTACACACATGGAGAATTTGCAAATGAAGTATTAAAGGCGATTGATGGCTATAGAAATAATTTATCATCAAATGCCAACGTAAATATTCTCATTCTTGATTCGGCCACGACAGGCAGATTGGCCGTCCTGTACTATCGCAATCTGGATAAAGAAATGTATCTCAACAGGCTGCAAAACTGGCATACGACTTGTGCCTGGGTCCATCGCTACCGTAAAAATGAGGCAAATGAGTTTGTGCAATTTTACGGGGCTCCGGCAACGAAGGATATCGCTTTTGCTGCATATGGGCCAAGGGCGAATGAGAAGATCGTCAAAGGTCTCATGGAGAGGATGCTCCCATGTATCATCGACGAGAAAAAAATCCCTCCCGACATCGTCAAAAGTGCGATTCACAGGGCTTCCAACCCTGTATCAATGGAAAAGTGGGAGTGGGAAAAAACACTCAGCATTACATGTGCATTAATCAATAAACAGGAGGGATACAATGTGGCATTAGATGCAGAAAATAATGACCGTGATTATTTATTCGGACGTTTACTGGCAATTGCTGATGTTTTGGAAAGACGTGCCCTGGGTGCTGATGAATCACGGGCCAGTAACGCGATTAGGTATATGAATTCTTTTTCACAGCATCCTGCAAGAGCTTGGAAAACGATTCAGGAGAGCCTGCAGCCGTATCAAGCACGACTAGGAACAAAAGGATTATATTTATCGAAATTAATAGATGAAGTGGCTTCAAAAATTGATTTTACGGATTTTAATAACAAACCATTATCAGGAAAATATTTATTAGGTTTTTATAGCCAACGGCATGAACTATATCAGAAAAAAGAAAACAATGATGCACACCAGGCAGCATCTAACTAAAAGGAGGAGAAAATAAGATGACAATATTAGATCATAAAATTGATTTTGCTGTTGTATTATCCGTAACGAAGGCCAACCCCAATGGGGATCCACTAAATGGAAATCGTCCGAGACAAAACTATGATGGCCATGGGGAAATTTCAGACGTTGCAATTAAACGAAAAATTAGAAATCGTCTTCAGGACATGGAGGAATCTATTTTTGTTCAGTCCAACGATAGAAACGCAGATCATTTTAAAAGTTTGAGAGAGCGTGCAGAGGCTAATCCAGAACTAGAAAAAATATTGAAATCAAAAAATAGTTCTAGTGATGAATTTGCAACAATTGCATGCAAAGAATGGATAGATGTTCGCAGCTTTGGCCAAGTTTTTGCATTCAAAGGCACTGGTACAGGAGCAGGTGTATCAGTTGGCGTGAGAGGTCCGGTATCTATTCATACTGCAACAAGTGTTGATCCTATTGATATTACAAGTATGCAAATTACGAAAAGTGTTAACTCTGAACCAGGGAAGGAGAAAGGTTCAGATACAATGGGGATGAAGCATCGTGTCGATTTTGGCGTTTATGTTTTCTATGGAAGCATTAACACCCAACTTGCAGAAAAGACTGGCTTCACACTTGAGGATGCAGAAAAAATTAAAAATGCGCTTGTCACTTTATTTGAAAATGATATATCAGCAGCTCGTCCTGATGGAAGTATGGAAGTTCATAAAGTTTTCTGGTGGGAGCACAATTCAAAGCTAGGACAATACTCTTCTGCAAAGGTACATCGTTTACTGGAAATTAACCGTGAAGTTGAAGAACCAAAAACAATCGACGATTATACCATCACGGTCAATGAATTAGACGGTTTGCGGTTTGAAATCATTAATGGACTATAATGATGAAGATAGCTATCTCATGTTATCCGGTATTCAGCATTTTCAATTTTGTAAACGCCAATGGGCTCTCATTCACATTGAACAGCAGTGGGAAGAAAACGTTAAAACGGTGGAAGGTCAGCATCTCCATCGAAAAGCTGATAAGCCATTTGTTAGAGAGAAACGTGGAAATAAACTCATTGTGCGGGCAATGCCTGTTAAGTCAAATGAGCTTAAGATTACAGGTATTTGTGATGTAGTAGAGTTCATTAGAGATGATACTGGTGTTGAAATAGTTGATGCTGAGGGGAAATACGTTGCATACCCAGTCGAATATAAACGAGGAAAACCAAAAATCGACGATTCGGATATTTTACAATTAACAGCACAAGCTATGTGTTTAGAGGAAATGTTACTTTGTGAAATAAACATAGGTTACATGTTTTATAATGAAACAAAGCACCGAGTCGAAGTACCCCTAACAACAGAGTATAAAAATAAAGTTAGGGCCATTGTCGAAGAAATGCACAATTATTATGATCGAAAGCATACACCTAAAGTGAAAACAGGATCTTTTTGCAAAAATTGCTCCCTTCAAAATATCTGTTTACCAAAATTAATGAATAAACGCTCAGTAAAAAGTTATATTGAAGGGAAGTTAAATGAATGAAAAAACTTCTTAACACGTTATTTATTACTCAACCAGACGTATATTTATC
Source organism: Bacillus sp. V33-4 (assembly GCF_002860225.1). Lineage (NCBI taxonomy): Bacteria > Bacillati > Bacillota > Bacilli > Caryophanales > Bacillaceae > Bacillus > Bacillus sp. V33-4. Next base: position 80,687 of record NZ_PGVC01000027.1, on the reverse strand, counting down.
GTTAGATGGCGATAATATTGTCCTGCTTAAGGAACAGGAGAAGTTGGGCAGGCTGCCACTTCATAATTTAGAATCAATCGTCACCTTTGGCTATACTGGGGCAAGCCCTGCACTTATGGGGTATTGTGCAGATAGAAGTATTTCATTAGTATTTTTAACGATGAACGGACGATTTCTTGCGCGAGTTATTGGTAAAAGTAAGGGAAACGTCATTCTAAGGAAAAAACAATATAGTGTGTCAGAAGATGAAGGCCTGTCAGCGAAAATTGCCCGTAACTTTATTGTTGGAAAAATTTATAATAATAAATGGATCATCGAAAGAATGACAAGGGATTACCCGATGCGAATAGATGTCGCGCAATTTAAAGAAGTTTCGAAATATTTATCTTCCATTATTCTTGAGGTAAGGGTATGCGAAGATTTAGAAAGACTAAGAGGATTTGAGGGACAAGCTGCTATTAATTACAATAAGTTGTTTAATCAAATGATATTGCAGCAAAATGAGGATTTTTATTTTCATTCCCGTTCTCGAAGACCGCCATTGGATAATGTGAATGCTATGCTATCATTCGCTTATACTTTATTAGCAAATGATACGGCATCTGCTTTAGAGGGTGTTGGACTGGATGCATATGTCGGTTTTTTACATCGGGATCGGCCAGGGAGAGTATCCTTGGCATTAGACGTCATGGAAGAGCTGCGAGGTGTATATGCCGATAGATTTGTCCTTTCATTAATCAACAAAAAAGTTCTGAATAAAGAGGATTTTCTAAAAAAAGAAAATGGAGCAGTTATTATGATAGATGACGCTCGAAAGAAATTTTTAGCAGCGTGGCAAAATAAAAAGCAAGAAAAGATAACACATCCATATCTTGGCGAAAAAATACCCTGGGGATTAGTACCGCATGCACAAGCTTTGTTATTGGCCCGTTACTTACGTAATGACTTAGATGAGTACCCACCATTTTTATGGAAGTAGGTGTCGCATTTGTTAGTATTAATTACGTATGATGTTAGTACGGTTAGTAGTGCAGGACAAAAAAGGCTGCGGAAGGTCTCAAAAATATGTCAAAATTATGGTCAACGAGTCCAAAATTCAGTATTTGAATGTATAATTGATGCCACTCAATTTGCCACTTTAAAAATAGAACTTGCTTCTATTATTGATGAAGATAAGGATAGTCTCAGATTCTATCAGTTAGGAAATAATTACAAGACCAAGGTAGAACACATTGGTGTGAAAGAATCAGTCGATTTGGAGAATCCTTTAATTTTTTAGTGCGAATATATAGTGCACATTAATTTCCAGTAACATTCGCACCTAAATTTTTATCTGTTATTACCGAAATTTGTTTTTTTTATTATTAAGTTCTTTATTTAATAAAGAAAATAGTGTGTTTTTGATCAGAAATTGGGTATTACTAGGTTTTTTTGATCGAAAATCGCTGTCGCATCCTACATGGATGCGTGGATTGAAATATTTTCGATTCACTCCCTTTGTGTTCTCTTTCCGTCGCATCCTACATGGATGCGTGGATTGAAATTTTTTTCTCATGTGCTTCGCGGTGACAGGAGATAGTCGCATCCTACATGGATGCGTGGATTGAAATTCTCATACCGCACCTCACCTTTGGTCTTTGCCTTGTCGCATCCTACATGGATGCGTGGATTGAAATCTGGTACCGTCTACCCGATCCTGTTGTTCGTGATGTCGCATCCTACATGGATGCGTGGATTGAAATATCATCAGCATAACTTTCAGGGTGAACAGGTAACGTCGCATCCTACATGGATGCGTGGATTGAAATCTCCAATTTATATTGAGATAAAACGAGTATATCGTCGCATCCTACATGGATGCGTGGATTGAAATTCCAATTCTTTTTTGATATGTGTCAGCATTCGCCGTCGCATCCTACATGGATGCGTGGATTGAAATAAACTGAAGTTTTACACAATCAACTTTGGTTAGACGTCGCATCCTACATGGATGCGTGGATTGAAATTGGACTCACGCGGTCTCGTGTCCTCGGTCTCCTCGTCGCATCCTACATGGATGCGTGGATTGAAATTGGCTCGCGGTCGGGTGCATCATCTTATCAGGAGGTCGCATCCTACATGGATGCGTGGATTGAAATTCTTGAATGTTGCGTATGTGAAGGGATTTTTGCACGTCGCATCCTACATGGATGCGTGGATTGAAATTACTTTAAGCAACTTACTTTTCACCAGCTGATCATGTCGCATCCTACATGGATGCGTGGATTGAAATCGGGTTCTATACACCACTGTATTACTTAGGGAAAGTCGCATCCTACATGGATGCGTGGATTGAAATATTTTTGAGTCTGGCACATCTGATGCAAAAGCATTGTCGCATCCTACATGGATGCGTGGATTGAAATATAACAACATAATTTGTGTCCTTTTTTACTCTGGTCGCATCCTACATGGATGCGTGGATTGAAATGATCCAAAAGCTTATAAGATTGCCGAGGATTACCTGTCGCATCCTACATGGATGCGTGGATTGAAATCTTTTTGAAGGCGCCCTTTATGATCACGGAAATGTCGCATCCTACATGGATGCGTGGATTGAAATTACTTCCTCTGCTGCATATTTGAACACGGGCTTGGTCGCATCCTACATGGATGCGTGGATTGAAATAAGAACAGTATTTAGAACAGTTGTTGCGGTCTGGGTCGCATCCTACATGGATGCGTGGATTGAAATAGAAACAAACAAGCAAACAGCCGCAGATTATCAGTCGCATCCTACATGGATGCGTGGATTGAAATATAAATCTCATGAAAGCATGTTCTTCTGTAACCGTCGCATCCTACATGGATGCGTGGATTGAAATATCCCTTCGGTAGCAACTATCAATCAAGCGATACTGTCGCATCCTACATGGATGCGTGGATTGAAATATTTCCTTTATAAAATAGTTTCCAGCAATCTCTGTCGCATCCTACATGGATGCGTGGATTGAAATGCTGTAGTAGCAGAAGTAGATACTTGATATACCCGTCGCATCCTACATGGATGCGTGGATTGAAATACCGAATATCCCTCCTGATAAGATGATGCACCCGGTCGCATCCTACATGGATGCGTGGATTGAAATCCACTGCTCCTGGATCCGTGCCGCCATGTCCTGGTCGCATCCTACATGGATGCGTGGATTGAAATTCATCGACCCATCTTTCCGTAACTGGTGACTGAGTCGCATCCTACATGGATGCGTGGATTGAAATATAACAGATTATTTGAGATTGAGACTATTTTGCAGTCGCATCCTACATGGATGCGTGGATTGAAATCGCTGTAGCAAGCGTTACAGTTGCAGCTATCCGGTCGCATCCTACATGGATGCGTGGATTGAAATCCGAATCACCCATTTTTATAAGCGAAACTAATTCGTCGCATCCTACATGGATGCGTGGATTGAAATACCTGCTGGACCTTGTGGCCCTGTTGGACCAGTGGTCGCATCCTACATGGATGCGTGGATTGAAATATGTATGGCTTTTACAGTCCCATCTAATGTGACGGTCGCATCCTACATGGATGCGTGGATTGAAATACCTCCTTATGGGCAATAAAAAAGACAACCTATTGTCGCATCCTACATGGATGCGTGGATTGAAATTCCTATTTGGCATGGACCAGCAATGAAAACGAGTGTCGCATCCTACATGGATGCGTGGATTGAAATGTGAATATCTCATCCATTATTCTGAACAAAATAAGGTCGCATCCTACATGGATGCGTGGATTGAAATCATCCCAATCCGGACGATCATAATACCATAGTTGTCGCATCCTACATGGATGCGTGGATTGAAATAGAACCGTTGAAAAGACGTGTTTTTTCGTCTCCGTCGCATCCTACATGGATGCGTGGATTGAAATTTCCATACCGGTGAATTCATCAACTTCCTCGTACGTCGCATCCTACATGGATGCGTGGATTGAAATTGTGATAGCTGGTTGTGCTGCTGTTGGTAGATCGTCGCATCCTACATGGATGCGTGGATTGAAATATGCAGTATACTCACAAGTTCGGCAAAGAAGAAAGTCGCATCCTACATGGATGCGTGGATTGAAATAAATAATCCGATTGAAGAAGCTGGAACCATGCGATGTCGCATCCTACATGGATGCGTGGATTGAAATCGTTGTGGATTTGTATAATAATCCGAATATCTGCGTCGCATCCTACATGGATGCGTGGATTGAAATGAATAATTTCCATCTATTTTTGTTATTTTCGCTTGTCGCATCCTACATGGATGCGTGGATTGAAATGATCCAAAAATTTATGAAGCTGCTGAAAATTATTGTCGCATCCTACATGGATGCGTGGATTGAAATTACCCTAGCGGTTAGGCCGAGGGTAATGATATAGGTCGCATCCTACATGGATGCGTGGATTGAAATACATCATCGACATTTGCGCGGACAGAACCATCGACGTCGCATCCTACATGGATGCGTGGATTGAAATGTTTTTATGCCGGCACATAATGCCTCAAGCTTCTGTCGCATCCTACATGGATGCGTGGATTGAAATTCAGAAAAACTAGCGCATGCAATCTATTGGGGAAGTCGCATCCTACATGGATGCGTGGATTGAAATGGAGCTAACCTTTTCCGGATCCAACGAAGCTATCGTCGCATCCTACATGGATGCGTGGATTGAAATGCTCGTAACTCTGCTGTTTTTGAACTTCTACCGTTGTCGCATCCTACATGGATGCGTGGATTGAAATTTTATTGGATACGACAATTAAGCTAACCTCCTTTGTCGCATCCTACATGGATGCGTGGATTGAAATATTTTGTGACCCATTATTTTTTCCCCCAACTCAGTCGCATCCTACATGGATGCGTGGATTGAAATTTAAAAAATATTTTTTAACGGACTGAAAACATTGGTCGCATCCTACATGGATGCGTGGATTGAAATAAACAGTACACACACACGGTTTTGACTACCAAACAGTCGCATCCTACATGGATGCGTGGATTGAAATCATACGGCATGGGCAACAAATGCTACGGGTACAGCGTCGCATCCTACATGGATGCGTGGATTGAAATAACAATACTCCCGACTGTTACGGCAAACCTGATCGTCGCATCCTACATGGATGCGTGGATTGAAATACGTGATTTGTCACCACGAAGTTTATAAAGCCTTGTCGCATCCTACATGGATGCGTGGATTGAAATATTGCTTGAGAATAATAAAGGAGCTTCTGTAATTGTCGCATCCTACATGGATGCGTGGATTGAAATAATTCGTTTTGCTTGAAAATGATAACTGGTTTGAGTCGCATCCTACATGGATGCGTGGATTGAAATAAAGTCTGTTTGTGATTGTTCTAGTTTAATATCAGGTCGCATCCTACATGGATGCGTGGATTGAAATATTCATGCCTTATCTTTATTTTGGTCCGGACGCGGTCGCATCCTACATGGATGCGTGGATTGAAATCATTGGTCGGCCATCATAAGTTACAAACAAAATTGTCGCATCCTACATGGATGCGTGGATTGAAATCGTTTGCAGTAATCGTTTGGCTTGTTGTTAATAGTCGCATCCTACATGGATGCGTGGATTGAAATGACACATTAAAGGTGAGAGACAAATTGAGGAACTGTCGCATCCTACATGGATGCGTGGATTGAAATACAATTTCAACTTTGGTCAAAAAGGGAACCGCTGGTCGCATCCTACATGGATGCGTGGATTGAAATACTTCAATCATCACAGCTTATCAATTAGCATGCAGGTCGCATCCTACATGGATGCGTGGATTGAAATCTCGTCTGCATCCAGGTTATCGACTCCATACCGTCGTCGCATCCTACATGGATGCGTGGATTGAAATATTAGATCGGTTTTTAAGTTACCCACTTCTACCGTCGCATCCTACATGGATGCGTGGATTGAAATTCTGTAGTCAACCCGGATCACCTCCTTCGATGGCAGTCGCATCCTACATGGATGCGTGGATTGAAATACATCATCCACGAAATGCGCGTTAAATTACTCGTGTCGCATCCTACATGGATGCGTGGATTGAAATGTCTGTAAGTTCAGGTGATTTAGCATTTTGCTTGTCGCATCCTACATGGATGCGTGGATTGAAATATCTGTCATACTCTGGGTATAAACAGAAATAGCTTGTCGCATCCTACATGGATGCGTGGATTGAAATTTTCCGTACCGAAAAAACGATCGTGGGCAGAGATGTCGCATCCTACATGGATGCGTGGATTGAAATAAAACCTTGTTTATTACGATTCTTGTATCATTATCGTCGCATCCTACATGGATGCGTGGATTGAAATCTACTACTCTTATTATACCACTTGCAAGGATAAGAGTCGCATCCTACATGGATGCGTGGATTGAAATATACTGTCATAAATAACCGTATGAATTTTTCTCGTCGCATCCTACATGGATGCGTGGATTGAAATTGAAAACAACTTGAAATAAAACACATGTTCGTATAGTCGCATCCTACATGGATGCGTGGATTGAAATAGAAATGCTGTTTAATCTCGGCTGAATGATGGCGGTCGCATCCTACATGGATGCGTGGATTGAAATGAGTGTTATAGATACTATTGCGCCAGGATCGCCGTCGCATCCTACATGGATGCGTGGATTGAAATAGGATCCGTTGTGCATTTCTTGTCTGACCTAGACGTCGCATCCTACATGGATGCGTGGATTGAAATCTCCACTCTCCCAAGATTTGCAACGGTCTATTCTGGTCGCATCCTACATGGATGCGTGGATTGAAATTTTGCCATTCGCCTCGAACTTGTTGTTGCATTCTGTCGCATCCTACATGGATGCGTGGATTGAAATAGTTCTGATCAACTTACCATTATCACTGATGATGGTCGCATCCTACATGGATGCGTGGATTGAAATTTCCCTCATGATGAAGTGTCAGGATATAACATAGCGTCGCATCCTACATGGATGCGTGGATTGAAATCGGATCCGCGATCAAATAGACGATAATAAATGGGTCGCATCCTACATGGATGCGTGGATTGAAATATTCTGTGTAATGCGTATTGGTGGATTTCTTCGCGTCGCATCCTACATGGATGCGTGGATTGAAATATTAATTAGAACCTCCATCAATTACTGTAAAATCTGTCGCATCCTACATGGATGCGTGGATTGAAATAATCATCTCAAATGCCAAATCATTATTACCTGTGTCGCATCCTACATGGATGCGTGGATTGAAATGGAAAATGGCGCTCTTAAATGTCTAGTTGATTGGGTCGCATCCTACATGGATGCGTGGATTGAAATTCGTTGCACTCAGTTTCCCAATAGCTTCCGTTATTGTCGCATCCTACATGGATGCGTGGATTGAAATAATACCGCCTATCGTACCAATATCACAATGCTCGTCGCATCCTACATGGATGCGTGGATTGAAATAGGATGCGCCTCCATCATCGTGTTTGACCATTTTAGTCGCATCCTACATGGATGCGTGGATTGAAATACCTCAATATGGTGTAAATGCCATTTTTGCGGGTCGCATCCTACATGGATGCGTGGATTGAAATAAAAAAGCACGCAATTCAGCGCGAAAAAAGCTCGGTCGCATCCTACATGGATGCGTGGATTGAAATATTGTTGTCCTTTGTGGATGATGTGGAGTATGAGTCGCATCCTACATGGATGCGTGGATTGAAATTAGAGCCTGATCTAATACATGAGATTAGTTTGGGTCGCATCCTACATGGATGCGTGGATTGAAATCCATCTGTTATGTTTTATCTTTAACCCTTTAATGTCGCATCCTACATGGATGCGTGGATTGAAATTTAAGTGATGAAGAAAAAGCTGTGATGGTTGAAGTCGCATCCTACATGGATGCGTGGATTGAAATATCAGCAAACGGACAACGCAAAGCTTACTTTAATGACGCATCCTACATGGATGCGTGGATTGAAATCAGTACGATGTTTTGATAGGTTTCGAGATTGTAGTCGCATCCTACATGGATGCGTGGATTGAAATCAAGATGGCGGCCGATATCCTGTAGAGCCCTCATGTCGCATCCTACATGGATGCGTGGATTGAAATAGCTCCATGCCTCAGATCATTTGCACAGCCCATGGTCGCATCCTACATGGATGCGTGGATTGAAATGACAATACCAAGCTGCCATCCAGTATTCGCTAAGGTCGCATCCTACATGGATGCGTGGATTGAAATAACTTGATACAATTCATCGATTACCAGGTTAACCTGTCGCATCCTACATGGATGCGTGGATTGAAATCTGAAAATATGTATCAGTTGTCAGAAGATAAAGTCGCATCCTACATGGATGCGTGGATTGAAATGGATAGTCATAGGCTTCAAGTAGAGCTGTTTGGTGTCGCATCCTACATGGATGCGTGGATTGAAATTGTGCTTTGTAATCCCAATTGTTTGTGTCAAACGGTCGCATCCTACATGGATGCGTGGATTGAAATGAGTTGTCTGCAGCGTGATAGTCACCGACCATGACGTCGCATCCTACATGGATACGTGGATTGAAATGGAAGTCCACGCAGCTGCGGTCCATCCTGACCGGTCGCATCCTACATGGATGCGTGGATTGAAATCTTGTTCGTACATTGCGTATGTAGTCCGAGCAACAGTCGCATCCTACATGGATGCGTGGATTGAAATAGTTCTTTTATCCCGGATCGTAGAGAATCTTCCGTCGCATCCTACATGGATGCGTGGATTGAAATAAAACGCGGGATTAGGCTATGTGCTCATTCAGATGTCGCATCCTACATGGATGCGTGGATTGAAATACGTCCTGTAATACAATTGAGGCCAGAATCAAAAGTGTCGCATCCTACATGGATGCGTGGATTGAAATAATTTCGTCGTCACCGTCGGAGTTGGTTTGCTCAAGTCGCATCCTACATGGATGCGTGGATTGAAATGCCTGTGATTAAAAGCCTTCGGGCGGTATCTAAAGTCGCATCCTACATGGATGCGTGGATTAAAATTGAACTTTTGAATCTTTGGATAGTTTAACATGAGGAATGCTCATGTGATATGGATAAGTGAACTTATTTTGATAGGACAATAATCCACGAAAAGGCCCCGCCCAACAAGTCAGGTGAGGCCTTTACAGTTATTTCTATCCAATCATCCACTTCTCTAAATCACAAACAACTTTGCCATTTGAAAAAAAGCTGATACTTTCGTCCTCAACATCGGGAAAATATCTCGCTGTAAAAACTTCTTCCCCATCATTGACAAAAATTTCGATAGACGAAGTATCGAGAAAGATCTGCAGCTTGCAAAGCGTATCTAAATGACAGGCGCGTTGTTCTATCGTCCCGTCTTTGAAGTTTTTTCTTTCCAAAATCAGCTGTTTCGAACCTGTATGGTAAACAAGGGTTGAGTTATTTCGCAATTTGATTTTAAAAGTTTCTGCTTCAAACTTTTTAAAGTTCAGGATCAGTTCAACTGACCTTCCGCCAATTTCGTCAAAAGCAACATCACCATGTATTTCAGCATCTAAATGGGTGACCGGCTGATTCCGAAGCAGCTGCAATTCTTCAACTGGTTGTTGGATGAGCTTATCGTTTTTCAACTTCAGTTCCCGCGGCAATGTCAAAGCATGAATCCACTGGTGGTCGACGGTCGGCTGAAAAGGTTCATTTTCATCGGTCATCCCCATCCAGCCGTACATAATCCTTCTTCCTTTTGCATCAAGCATTGTCTGCGGCGCATAAAAATCAAAGCCGCGATCGAGCTCGGTAAAAGTACCGTGCTGGAAAGCTGGTGCAGCATAGTCCAGGCTGCCAATAAAATAGCCGGACTGAAAAAGATTGTTGAATAAGTTTCCTTCCGGCTCAAGTCCTTGCGGAGAGACAAGGAGGACATCTTTCCCGTCTAACTCAAACAAATCAGGACATTCCCACATATAGCCGAATTCACTTAATCCATTCATGCCAGACCCGGCAATAATGCCAAGATGCTTCCATTCATTAAGGTCGTTGGAAGAGAATAACACAGCCGCACCTTGTTCTGAAAGGGTCTGGGCACCGAGAATCATGTACCACATATCATCTTTTTTCCAAACCTTTGGATCGCGGAAGTGTGCTGTGTACCCTTGCGGAAGCTCGATTACCAGCCCTTTTTTATCAAAATGGATACCATCGCGTGAAACGGCCATACATTGGTAAGTTTGCCGCTGATCGTGTTCGTCTTTCACATTTCCTGTGTAAAATAAGATAAGTTTGTTACCATGCTTAATCGCACTTCCGGAATAGCAACCGTTTTTCTCATACCACTCACTGGGGGCAAGAGCAATTGGTTCTTCTCGCCAATGCACTAAATCCTCTGAAGTGTAGTGGCCCCAAAACTTGGCGCCGTGCCCGACATCAAATGGATTCCATTGATAAAAAACGTGATAAACGCCCTTATATTGGATAAGCCCATTTGGATCATTCAAAAGGCCGACAGGCGGCATAAGATGATACGTTAACCGATGGGGGTCACTATTAACTGTATTCTTAAATGTCTCTATCTCTTTATACACTTTTTCCATTAGTTGTTTTTCGTGATAAGTCATATTGAAGCTCCTTACGAATAAAAGACAGGCATGATTGGTTAGCCTGTCTTTGATTTTTTATTAGCCTTTTTGCTCGATTTCTTCCTTCATTTTATCTGTGTATCCGAACATCCATGTCAGTGCGAATGCGAGGCCGATGGCGATTAAGTTTACTAAAATGTACAGCAGTATTTGCCCGTTTAAGTACAACAAAGTACCCGGAATTACGGTAATCGCCATTCCTGTTGCTTTAAGGCCGAGTAGGGAGGACACAAGCCCGCCGGCAGCTCCGCCGATTAATCCCATGATAAACGGCTTGCCATAGCGCAAATTTACACCGAAAATGGCTGGTTCGGTAATTCCGAGGAAAGCTGATAAAGAAGACGGCAGGGCAAGAGCCTTTAATTTAGCAGATTTTGTTTTTAAACCAACCGCCAAAGCGGCTCCGCCTTGTGCTGCAACAGAACAAGTGATAATTGCGTTGTAAGGATTGTTTCCAAACTCTTCAAGCAGCTGAATTTCAAGTAAGTTAAAAATGTGATGGACACCGGTTACAACGATGAGCTGGTTCAAGCCTCCGATCAGCAACCCGCTAATTCCGAGTGGCCAGGAGAGAACTGCAACGGTACCGTCCAAAATAATGTTTTCCAGACTATGAAAAATTGGTCCAATCATAAATAAGGCCAGTGTAATCATGATCAGTAATGTTAAAAATGGTGTGACGATTAAATCCAAAGCTTCAGGGACCCGTTTGCGGATTTGCCTCTCCAGCTTTGCACCGATAATCCCTGCGATAAAGGCAGGAAGGACTGAGCCCTGGTAACCAACTACCGGAATAAATCCAAAAAATTCAAGTGGCTGCACGTCACCGCCAGCTACTCCCCATGCATTTGGCAGTGCTGGGCTGACAAGCATCAAACCCAAAATAAGTCCAATTGTCGGTGTTCCGCCAAATACTCTGAACGTCGACCATGCGACAAGAGCAGGCAGGAAGATAAACGCAGTATCCGTTAATATTTGCGTAAATAGAATAAAATTCTCGGAAATATCATCAGGTGTCATTCCAAATAAAGCCAGTATTTCTTCCTGAAGAACAAGGCCGCGAAGCCCCATGAATAAACCGGTTGCGACAAGGGCAGGAATGATCGGCACGAACACATCGCCGAAGGAACGGATTGCCCGCTGAAGGAAGGTGCCGCTTTTCGCTGCTTCTTTAGCCTGTTCAGCTTTAGACGACCCTTCCAAACCAAGGCTTGTTACCTCTTCATAGATGCGGTTAACGGTTCCAGTCCCAAAAATAACCTGGTACTGGCCTGAGTTAAAGAAAGCACCTTTAACCTTGTCAATGCATTCTACTTTTGACTGGTCAATCTTTTCTTTGTCATTGACCATGAGTCGTAAACGAGTAGCACAGTGGGCAACCGAGACAATATTTTCTTCTCCACCGATAGCTTGAATAAGCTCCTCAGCGATTTTACGGTTTTCCGACATTTTGTTCACCTCAATTAAATTTTGTGGAATCGATTACACATCGAAGTAAAAAATATGTAATCGATCGAAGTTGATTAGCTATGGAACCGATTACACACCCTATTATATACTGTTTCTTTTAATAATTCGATAGTTTAACACGATTTTTTTTTCTTTTTCTTCTCCGGGCCTGTTAATTTTATTTAAAATCTGCCGTGCCGCTTCTTCCCCGGCTCTTTCATAGTTAAAATCCATTGTGGTTAAGGAAGGCGAAACGTATTTGGACATCTCGGAGGCACCCATTCCCGCTACTGCAATATTTTCCGGGATGCGGTAACCAGATTCCTTTAAGTATTGCATCGCACCAACAGCCAATCTATCCGTAACTGCCAGCACGGCAGTTGGTCGTTCTGTTGCTTTTTCCAAAATTGTTTTCATTGCCTTATAACCTGACTCAACGTCAAAAATACCTGTTTGCTGCCAGTCATCCACGATTGGCAGATCGTGTTCCTTTAAAGCAGCCAGGTAACCATCCTTGCGGGAATGCCCCACCGATCGGTCTGCCGGGTCTACGCCGATAAAAGCAATTTTTTGATGTCCTCGATTGATCAGCAATTCCGCCATTTCTTTGGCCGCATAAAAGTCGTCGAAGACTACAGTAGATACATCTGGTATTTCCTGTCCGACTGCGACAAATGGAATATTCAGGTTCTCTATTTCTTTAAGCAGTTCATCATTTATATTCGTCGCGGAAAGGATTACACCATCAACATTTCGGCTTTTCAGCAGTTTTAAGTATTCAATTTCTTTTTCGGGCTCAAGATTGGTATTGGTAAGCAGGATTTGATAGCCCTCATCTGCAAGGATTTTATCTATGCCATCCACAAGCCTGCTTGCTGTTTCAGTACTGATTTTCGGCAGCACGACACCAACCACTTTCGTTTTTTTTGTGCGCAGTGATTTGGCATATTCGTTTGGAACATAACCTGTTTCCTCGATAACCGCAAGAACCCGCTTCCGGGCCTCCTCGCTGACATAACCCGAACTATTCAATACCCGGGAGACTGTTGTCCGGGACACGCCGGCCCGCTCTGCAATAGCATTAATTGTAATCAAAAAAAATCCCCCTAAGAAAGAATTATTCAGATTTTATTGTATAAAAGATTTCCTTCTTTTTAAATGGTTTATCGTGCGAAAGTCATTGTCTATTTCTGGACTAAACAACAATAACCGCAGCCTTAAACCAGCCTAATTGCTGTAAAAGCAGCGGTCACTTCGTAAAAATAGAATCATATTTTTCTAGTGCTCAATAAAATATCTTTTTCTCGGCTTTGCAGGATAGAAAACAATTGATGGCTGTGTGATGCGAATATCAGGAAAACCTTCAATTGTTTGCACCGCACGCTGGTCCGTAAATCTCTCCATATTCACTATATTTAATGCGCCTGTTGAGCAAGCTTCAACGCAGGCAGGGGGAAGGCCTTTATCCTGGCGGGGATAGCACATTTGACATTTGCTTACTTTTTGCCTCTCATAATCAAATTGCGGTGCACAGTAAGGACAAGCAGATACACATAAACCGCAGCCATTGCAAAGGTTTGAATCGATTAGGACAATCCCGTCATGGCGTTTCGCAAACGCGTTTTCAGGACACACCCTGAAGCACTCGGGGCTGTTGCAATGATTGCATGAAATGGAAAGATGGATCTCCTTTGAAAGCTTTGAAACTTTCCGCCAGCGTATCGACCCGTCAGTATGGTTTTCATTTCGACAGGCAATTTCGCAAGCTTTACATCCCAAACAAATATCTGCATTAAAAACAAATCCAATTTGTTTATTCATATGTCTCATCCCATCTCATAACATCCACATGGCTATCATAAAAATTCGAACTGGATTGGCTCCTGACCGCCGGAAGATGATTAACGATTAGTTGGTTAATTGAGTTATCGCTGGTTTGATTGACACGGACAATACCGATAGGGAGGTATGGATTTAAGGTGGCTTTCGCTTTTACCGAACCATACTTATTATAAACAGATACGAAAGTTCCTTCTTTGATGCCTTTTTCGAATGCAGCTTCGTCGTTGATCTCAACAATCGTTTCTTCCGGCTCCGGGTTTAACCAGGTTAATGACTCATATTGCGAATGAATTTTCAGCAAAGATTGCGGTGATAAAAGCCTGAATGGATAAGAGCAATCTTCGTCAGATTGATACTCGGATGGCCGGGAAAATAAGTTACTTTCCAGATCAGGCGAATAAAAATAAAATCTTTCTTTTTTGGCTGGTACTTCATATTCTTTTTTTCGGAAATGCGGCGCTGCCAGCAAGTCTTCATAGCTGTTTAATGAATAGAGATCTTTAATATCTGGTGTCAGTTCCTTATTAATCCAGTCAACAGGTTCAAGTTCCGCAGGGAATGTTGAAAACCCGGGTGAAAGTTCATTTAGCTTTCTTGTTAATTCCCGGGCAATCTGCAGGTCACTTTTTGCCTCAAAGTAAGGCGAGATAGCCTTTTGATTAATGGATAACCAGTGATGCCAATAGCTTACATGAAGATCATCCTCTTCAAAATGGCTCGCAGCCGGCAAAACAAGGTCGGAATACTTGGCTGTCTTCGTCATATATAAGTCAACCGTGACAATTAATTCCAGCCTCTTAAATAGTTCTTCCCAATCTTTTATATTCAGGTCTTGTGAAAACGGGCTCCGGGAAGCAATCCACAAAAATTTTAAAGGCGGATCATCAAGATTATTCGCGCTTAAAGCAAAATCAATATTATTGATACAACGGGAAGCTTCAACATAAGGGTGTTTTTTTTCTGGATGATTCGATAGTGCCAATGGAAAATCGTCAATGTCATCATGCATAAAATACGCTCCGCCATTGGGTATGTCGAGATTCCCGGTCATCGCAACCAAAGAGTTAATGGCTTGAATGCTATCTCTGCCATTTTCATTGCGCTGCATGCCCAAACCGCTCCAGGTCGCAGCAGGTTTAATCGTGGCGTACAACCGTGCAAGCTCTTCTATTGCCTCCAATTTAATGCCTGTCTCCCGGCATACTGAGTCAAGTGCTATTCGAGTCATAACGTAATTTTTGAATTTTTTCCAGCCGACTGTGTTGCCCGGACTAAAATCCTCTGAACAGCTGCGTTGAATCAACAGCTTTGCGATTCCTAACGCAAGCAAAGCGTCTGTTCCAGGTTTAATTTGAATATAAAGATCCGCTTTGACGGCTGTTTCAGTTAAGATTGGATCAATGACGACTATCTTGGCACCCTTTTGCTTTGCTTGAAAAATAAATTTCATTTGGTGAATGTTCGTTGCAGCTGGATTAGCTCCCCAGATCACGATTAATTTTGCGCCTGCCATATGTTCTGGATTAGGGCTGACCACATGGCCAAAAGAGGCTTTTACTGCCTGAAGCCCGGATGATGCACAAATATTTCCGATCGGTTTTGTATGCGGGCCGATACCATTAAACATTCCTTCGACTGCATAATGAAGCATTCCTAAATTCCCGGAGAATTTATTGTAACCGGCTGCCAGGTTTGATCCATATCGGTTATATAGTTCAAGCAGTTTTTCAGCAATGATTGTGTATGCTTGATCCCAGGAGATTCTTTGCCAGTTCCCGGACCCGCGCGGCATTTGCAAAATCGGATATTTTAAGCGGGACGGATTATACACATATTGTGTGTATGCATATCCTTTGGCGCACAGTCTTCCCTGTGTATAACCGTGCTTCGGGTCACCGCTTACTTTTATTAGTTTTCCATTTTCGACGTATGACAAAATGCTGCATGTTCCAAAACAATTCCGCGGACAAGTATTGCGATAGATTGAAGTCTCCATTTCCACCACCATCCATTACAGTTTATGGAGTTGTTTAACCTTTAAAGCTGCTGCAATGTTCAATTTTGTGTTAATATCATCTATTTTTTGATCCAGTATTTCTTCAATTTTTTTAATCCGGTATCGTAACGTATTACGGTGCAGGAATAACGCTTCAGATGCTTTTTTCAGATCGTACTGGTTATTGGCAAATTGCTCGAGTGTATACATGAGTTCGCTTTCATTTACCTCATCGTATCTTTGCAATTTCCCTAATATATGATCATAAAATTCTTTTAGATCCTGCAAGTCATGCTTATATAACACTCTTGCAAGTCCAAGATCGACAAAGAAGGGGATGTCTATTTTCAATAGCAGTCCTAACTCAAACGCCACCTTTGCTTCCTGATAGCTTCTGAAAATCTCTTCCGGATTTAGATATATTTTTCCTACTCCGCAAGCCACTCTATTTCCTAAATTAGTCTTATTGATCAGCTCAAAAATATGAAGTATTAAATCAATCAGAGTCTTTCGGCTATCCAGCTCGTGTTTGTTGTCAGTCGGCAAGATAGCGATTACTTCGTTTCGTTTCGCAATCGTGGTCGGATTTATATGATGTTGATGTAACACTTTATCGACTACATATAAAAGAATATCCATTAATTGTTTATCTGTTGAATAATAATCGTAATCTTTTATCGAAAACACCAACACAACTAAAGGTTGATCAAGATCCCAGTTCCATATTTGTCCATAGGACAGAATATCTTCTTTTTTCTTGAAATTCCCGTAAAGCAAGTCAAACAAAAAAGCGTCCTTGAACCTAAGTGTTTCCTGTTTAATATCCATTTTTTTTCTTAATTCAAGCGCACATAAAGATGAAGCAAAGTGCATCAGCGATCTATACTCTTCTATATCCTGTATATTTGCCTCATGTAAGAGGATAAAAATATATCCAGTGATCTGGCTGCTATATGTAATGGAGCTTCCGACCGCTTCTGTATGGTAGTTCGCAGAAGAAATCACACAATGAAAAAAGGTCTGTTCTGAAGCCATGCCGGAAAGCGGTTTCATTTCGATTTCTATAGAACTGATAGCCTGATCATAGGCTGACGAGGAGATTACGTTATAGAATGGGTCCGTAATGATGACCGGGAATGATATTAGCATTGATAGTTTAGTTGAAATTCCGCTCAACCCGTCGCCAGAAGCAATCAGCAATTCCTGAATAAAATCAGGGATGTTATAACTCTCATTCATTCACCCACCATTCCTTTCTAATAAGTCCAATGTACTATACATCATAGCTTAGACCTGTTTTAGGGAACAGTAATCAATGTCACAGGATATAAAAATCATTGTCAAACGGTACAAAAATCAGAAGTTAATTTTGTACTTTGCGGCCGTATAAATCTCTTTTTATTCATTTTATAATAAAAGCAAGTAAATAAATGTGAATAAATTCACATGTTTGCGGAATAGTTCTTTTTTATCAGGAGTAAACCAACAATAAGTTAATTGTCCAGTTCAAAATAAATGAAAAAGGAAGTGCCTTATGCTGAGGAAAATCACGAAAGACAACCTTGGAACGGTAAAAAATAAATCCTTCCTAAAATATGCACAAATATACACAAATATAGAAACCGAGACTATTAAAGCGATAGAATCATTCGGATTGCCGCTTCAGCAACGAGAGTTCAATAAAGACAGAGGAAAGAAATTAACACAATTGCGGGCAGCCGGGGCAATCCTGCGCAATAACGATAAAAGTATTGCGACAGGCCGGATTTCCAGTGCATGCGAAGCTTGCCAAACTGGTGAAGGAAGCTATACGTCTTTTATTTCGTTAAAATGCCATCGAAATTGTTATTTCTGTTTTAACCCGAACCAGGAGGACTATACGTTTTATACAGATCGACAAAAAGATATTAACAAAGAGCTGCTCGAATTACTGGAGAACGGTGTTGAACTCAAGCATTTAGCACTTACTGGAGGAGAGCCTTTACTTTTTAAAGAAGAAGCGATTGCTTTTTTTGAACTGGCCAATGAGAAAACGCCGCAGACGTATACAAGATTATATACAGCCGGAGATTTGCTGGATGTGGGTACTTTTGAACGACTAAAACAAGCAAATTTGAGTGAAATCCGCTTCAGCATTAAGATGGAGGATTCCGTCCAAAAGAGAAAGCATATTCTTGGGAAAATCGCCATGGCAAAAGAATATATACCTTATGTTTTGGTCGAAATGCCTGTTATTCCCGGTACGCTCGAGGAAATGAAAACACTCATTTTGCAATTGGAGGAAATCGGGATTTACGGAATCAATTTATTGGAGTTTTGTTTTCCGCTTGGGAATGCTCAAGCATTTAAAGACAGGGGATTTATATTGAAAAACCCGCCATATGAAGTGTATTACAACTATTGGTATGCAGGCGGGCTGGCTGTCGCTGAAAGTGAGGAAATGTGTTTAGAACTGCTGGAGTTCTCTTTAAAAGAAAAATTGAATCTCAGTGTTCATTACTGTTCTCTTGAGAATAAACATACAGGCCAAATCTATCAGCAAAATTTCGATCACAAACCTCTTGATGAAAGTTACCTATTTTCGAACCAAGACTATTTCTTAAAAACAGCGAAAGTGTTTGGAAAAGATAAACGAAAAGTGCTTCCCGTTTTAGCTCAACACAAAATTTTTCATATTGAGAATAGAGAACATGATTTTGTTCAATTTCCAATCGAGGCAATCGAACGTGTAGGAAAAATCAATATAGAAATAGCCATTTCTTCAAATGTTGTTGAGCATGTCGATGGTGAGGCTGTTATACGCGAAGTAAGCGTTGAATGGACAACACCTGGTTTATTTCAATTGGACGATATTGTCGGTCCGGTCGAACAAGGAGGAGAAATAAGATGAATACAACTATCAACCTGCCAGACTTATCGAACATTTTTTACGCAAGACAATATGCTTACGATATATTAAGGAGATTTTTTATCGAAGAACCTTCAAGGGATTATCTCAAACACTTTGTCCAACAAAATATGATCCATCTATTCCCGTTCCTTGAGGAATCAGAAGACCTTAAGGAAGGGATTGATCTTGTCACGAATTATTTGAAAGAATTCGATGTTGTAAACAATGAAGATCACTTCGACAATTTACATTGGGATTATACAAGAATGTTCATAGGACCATACGAGGTACCGGCCCCGCCATGGGAATCGGTGTACGTAAGAAAAGACCGGATGATTTTTCAGGAGTGTACGATGGATGTACGAAAGTCATATAACAAGTTCGGGTTTGCAGCGAGTGATGACAGTATTGAAGCTGACGATCATATTGGGCTCGAATTGGATTTTGTTTATCACCTTAACGAACTATGTATCGATTCGGCAAATAAAAAAAGCGTTCATTCTATAAATGAAGTGAACTACTTACTAAATGAACAGCAGCAATTTATCAAAAAACACTTATCAGCCTTTGTTCCCGCGTTCAGCCAAAAAGTGATCGATAGCGCAGACAGTCAGTTTTATAGCGGGCTTGCCAGAATATTGAACCATTATATAAAAGCGGATTCACAAGTTCTCCACGAGCTTTTGAATATAGATTTTGTCAATTAATTTCAGTTTGAAAGGAGTATTACGATGTTCGATCTATTAAAAAAAGCGGAAGAATTTAAGATGTCGAGACGATCTTTCATCGGCTGGTCTTCTGCGATAGCAGCAACCGCTGCAGTGCCTGTAGCACGAGGATTGGTTGCTAAAGCAGAAGAAAACAGTAATTCGGAAAGCAGCAGCAATGAAGAAATTTGGAAGTCTGCTGCTTGCTGGCACAATTGCGGCGGCCGCTGCGTGAATAAAGTTCTTGTCAAAGACGGAGTCGTTGTCCGCCAGAAAACGGATGACACACACCCGGACAGTCCTGATTACCCGCAGCAAAGGGGTTGTATAAGAGGCCGTTCACAAAGGCAGCAAGTATTTGGTGCAGACCGCTTAAAGTATCCGATGAAAAGAAAAAATTGGGCGCCAGGCGGCGGCAACAAGGAGTTGCGGGGGAAAGACCAATGGGTCCGGATCTCATGGGATGAAGCATTGGATATCGTCTCAAGTGAAATTAGCAGGATATCCAAAAAATATGGAAATGAAGCGATCTGGGCAACAGGTGCTGGAGAAATCTCAAAAGTAATGGCGGTTAACGGTGGTTGCACTACTGACTATGGTACTACCTCATGGGGTGCCTGGAAAGATGCCTCAACAATGATGGGAATGGCTGAAGGATGGATTGATGTAGGTATAAACGATCGATTGGATTTACGCAATTCGCAATTAATTGTGTTATGGGGAGAAAATCCAGCCTGGAGCAGTCCGGGAAGTCCAACCTATAACTTCTTGCAAGCGAAAAAAGCGGGTGCCCGTTTTATTTCGATAGATCCAAAGTATACTGATTCTGCTCAAGTGCTCGAAGCAGAGTGGGTACCGGTTCGGCCCGGAACAGACCATGCATTGGCGTTAGCGATGATGTACACATTGCTGGATGAAGATAATCCTGCGACAAACTCACTGATTGATTGGGACTTTTTGAACCGATATACGGTTGGATTTGATCAAGATCATATGCCGCAAGGTGCTGATCCAAAAGATAATTTTAAAGACTATCTGCTTGGAACATATGATCATATGCCAAAAACACCGGAATGGGCTGCTGAAATATGCGGTGTACAACCTGAAAAAATTCGTGATCTTGCCAGGCAGGTTGGCTCAACGAACCGTGTAGCACTTTTGACAGGCTGGGGTCCGGCGCGCATAAATGATGGAGAAGGATGGGTTCAAGCCTTTTCAACGCTGGGACTCATGACTGGACAGCTTGGAAGGCCGGGACAAATGACTGGAGTTAGCTGCCACAGAGCAGCCGGAAATGGCGGTCCGTGGTTGGTAAAAGGTGGTATGGCTGGTTTGCCAACTCCAAAGAATCCTGTCAAAAATTCGATTAATCATAATGAAATATTTACAGCCGTTCTTGATGGCAAATACCTGCAAAAGGGTGAGGGAGAAAAACAAGCCAATATTCAGCTGATTTATCATCAAAATAACGCAACTTTACAAACACGCGGGGCGATCAAAAAAGGAATAGAAGCACACCGTAAAGTGGAATTTGTTGTTAGCCACGCATACGTTTTGAATACAAATGCCAAGTATTCCGATGTTGTTTTGCCTGTCACGACTGAATGGGAAAGAGAAGGCGGAATGCTCGAGGGGAACCGTGAAATATTTATTGTCTATACAAAGATCGTTGATCCACTTTACGAGGCGAAAAGTGATTCTCTGATCGCAGAAGAACTTATGAAGAAGCTCGGTAAAGATCCTAAAGAGCTGTATCCTTTTGATGAAAAGCAGGCATTTTTTAATAAACTGGCAACAAGTACGGTAATTGCAGCCAGTGGAACAGGCTATGAACCGCTTGTCACGATTACAGATCAGGATATTAAAGAATGGAAGGTTCAAGGTAAACCTCAACAGGGCAGGATTATGCTGAAAGAATTTTTGGAAAAAGGCGTCTATCAGGTCGAGAGGAAACCAGGCGACAATTTCGGGCATATCGCCTATAAGAAATTTATTGATGACCCGACTGGCAGCCCTTTAAAAACGAAGAGCGGAAAGTTCGAAATTTACTGCAGTACCATTAATGAAGCGTCAAAAGGGTTGTGGACAGAAATTTCCCCAATTCCAAAATACACAGCAAAAACAAAAGGATACGAGGATACCTTTGCAGATTGGGAGAGTAAAAAGAAAGGAAAATATCCTTTCCAGGTTTACAACCCGCATTATTTAAGGCGGTCACACAGCACTTTTGATAATGTTCCATGGCTTCGGGAAGCCTGGCCAAATCCAGTTTATATCAACAAAAGTGATGCCAAGCTTAAAGGCATTAAGGATGGAGACACTGTATTATTATCGAGTGAGTTCGGAAAAACACTTAGACCTGCATCATTAACGGAAACTTTAATGCCTGGTGTCATTGCTTTGCCGCATGGTGCATGGGTGGAAATGGACGAGAAGGAAGAAGTCGATAAAGCCGGAGCAGATAATATGTTAACAGGTCCCATTCCGACAGGTTTAGGGACATCGGGCTGGAACACAGCGATTTGTGATATGGAGAAATGGGAAGGTGAACCACTTGAAGCAGATGACAAGTGGAAACAAAGGGTTCTTTTCTAAGGAGGTATAGTAGAACATGGCTCAAATGGGTTTTTACATTAATATGGCTATATGTATTGGCTGTAAGACATGTGTTGTTGCATGTAAAGATAAAAATGATCTTGAAGTCGGAAGGAATTATCGAAGAGTATATGATTTTGAAGAAGGAGAATATCCGAATCCGGCTATCTCTCATTTATCGATCTCTTGCAACCATTGTGAAGAACCTAAATGTGTAGAGGGTTGTCCGACGGGCGCAATGTATAAGCGAGCAGAGGATGGCGTTGTATTAGTAGACCACGATAAATGTGTCGGCTGCAAGTATTGCCAATGGAATTGCCCTTACAGCGGCCCGCAATATAATGAAGAACTAGGTAAAATGACGAAATGTGATACATGTATTGATTTGCGTGAAAAAGGGGAGGAACCAGCTTGCGTCACTTCCTGTCCAATGCGCGCAATTGAATTCGGGCCAATTGAAGAGCTGCGTAAAAAATATGGAGATGTGAATGAGGTAAAAGGGATGCCAAGTGCATCCATCACGAAACCTAATATAGTTTTACATGTGTAATATTTCACATGGAAGGGGAAGAGAATCATGAATGAATGGGCGTTATTAATCTTTACAGTTTGTATGCAGGCCGCGATCGGCGGGATGTTTATGCTGTGGCTGTTCCATAGGAAACTATCGAAAATGGGCGAGGAAAAAACATTTTCGATGATGAGAATTCCTTTGCTTGCGATTGCCGGGTTATCGATCATCGGGCTCGGGGCATCATTCGCCCACTTGGGTGCACCAAGCAATGCCTTCAATACGATCAGGCATTTGGGCTCCTCGTGGATGAGCCGCGAAATATTGGCGACCGGACTGTTTATTGGCGCGGCTTGTGTCACAACCGGCCTGGCGTTTGTCCAGAAGAAGGTAAATCCGTGGCTATTGCTCGTTTCGTCACTGATTGGTTTGGTTGATATTTACTGCATGGCGGCAATCTATGCCAATACGCTGGTTAGCGGCTGGCATTCGATTAACACCTTTACTTCCTTTTATGGTACAGCATTTGTGCTAGGACCGGTGCTGGCGGCTAGCTTTATCGCACCGTTATTACGGAACAAGCAGAGTGAAGCGGAAGCAAATGGCCTCGTGAAGTATGCTTTTTACATGGCGATATTCGGTATCGCCGTCCAAATCGTCGGAGTTGCCCTGTTTTCATCAGCTATGCCTGAAGTGAATATGATCAGCGGAACGAACGCAATGACCGGTTTGGAAGCGTATCAAGGCACAGTAGCTCTGCGCTGGATTATTGAAGTTATGGGAGTCGGCGTATTGGGATACTTGTCAATGGCGAACAGGAAAGTGTCTTTATCTTTTGCTTATGTGGCGCTCGCCGCACTGGTTTTCGCTGAAGGCATGAGCAGATATGTATTTTATGTTTTAGGTTCCTGATTTTCAAAATGAAGTTCTTTGAATGTGCAATCTTCTAGGGGGGTTAAAGTGATGGGTTTATTCAGTAAATGGGCAGAGAGTCTGGATTACGAATATGAAATATTAAAAACGTGCACCCGTCATCAAAGCCCCCGATCAAAATGTGAAAAGTGCCTGGATTCCTGCGATATTGATGCGATCTTAATTGTTAAAGGCGTTCCTGTTATTAATAATGAGGAGTGTATAGAATGCGGGAAATGCATGGCTGCTTGTCCTGTACAGGCAGTTGCAGGCATTTTCCCGAAAAGGACAGTGATTCAAAATCAGCTTGTAATTACAGATGACGATATACCTACAGTAATGGAACTCCTCGTCTACTATAAAAAAGGTATAAGAGCAATTGTCTGTGAACAAGAAAAATTGAATGAAAACTTGGAAAAAACAATCGATGAAGTGAATAGCGTCTTGCAGGAATTAGGTGAGTCCGCTTTTTCAGTTATTTTTCAAAAAGGCGGGGGCTCAACAGATACATCATGTACAAGAAGAGATTTGTTTATTGGCTGGAAACAAGAAACTCATTCTTGGATGAAGCAAATGACACCAGCTAAATGGCGGTTTAATCAAACTGACTTAGAATTGGCGAAACACTATCCAAACCATCAATTTTCCGAGATTAAATTGGACATTAGCAAATGTACTTTATGTAGGGCATGCCAGGTTCTTTGCGATAAAAACTGTTTGAATGTAACGGAAACTGACTTTTCTATTTCTGCTCAACGATGCTCATCTTGCCGCTTATGTGAGGATATATGTCCTGAAAAAGCAATCTTTGTTGAAGAAAAAATTTCACGACATAAAACAATAGAGCATCCTGTGTATACGAAAGTCTGTACATCATGCAACAAAAGCTTTGAGACATTGTCTGTGAACTCTGAAACATGTGTAACATGTATAAAAAGAAAAGGATTTTTGGTGGCGAGATAATAATTGAATTGTAAATCATATTTTAGGAGTGGTCTTGATGTTATCAAACATTGGAATACCGGGATTAATATTGGTTTTAGTACTCGCATTGATTATATTTGGTCCGAAGAAACTACCTGAAATTGGCCGGGCAATGGGGCAATCATTGAAGGAATTTAAAAATTCCACTAAAGGGATCATGGATGATGATAAAGAAAAAAAAGAGGAAAATGACATTAAGTCATAATATGAAGTAAAACTTTTTCGGATAAGGATGTGTTTTCTTTAGAATATGTCCTTTTTTTAAAAGATAAGCGTACTATGTCAAATAGTTTTTTTGGATTTTAGAGTAAGGCAAACACACCTATTCTAATTTAAATCCAAATTATGGATAAAAGAAGAGCAACTGACAGGAAGCTCTATGAAAGCTAACCACCAGTTCTCATGTCTGAAGTAGTTATCCCCGTTTCAATACTGTAGGGATGCATTCTGGCGTGAGTACAATCTGTTGATTTCATTAACGTACAATTCGCATTTACAGGACGAGGTGGACGATGCTTAACTCCGAGGTCTTATAGCCTCCAGAAAGTCGTTCCGATCTTACCTCGACCTCAAAAGCAGTGGCAGCTTTATTTAAATGATATTAGACAACCTAATAGTGGTTTAACAGATGCTAATAGGCAGGTATAGCTCAGTTTTTTATTCATTTCATGAAGCAAATTAAAACATTGTTGTTTTTTTGCCCGGTTTTTCTTTGTTTTCCCTAAATATATTCGGCCATTCCATTTTCCTTCAGCAGTTCGACGATTTCTTTGACAGACTGCGCTTTGTCCTTGGGACAGATTAATAGTGCATCCTCGGTGTCCGCAATGATGAAGCCGTCTACTCCTATTGTCGTGATTAGTCTGCCGTTTCCATATATGATCGAATTGCGTGTATCTATTCCCATGTGATTCGCTTTTATAATGTTGCCCGATTGATCCGGTGGGAAGATCGCGCCAAGCGCATCCCAGCTGCCGATATCATTCCAGCCAAATTGACCAGACAGAACAACGACTTCATCGGAGCGCTCAAGAATGCCGTAATCAATCGAAATGTTTTGAAGCGTCGGATAAATCTTATTAATGATTTCCTCTTCCTGCTCCGTACCCAGATAATCGCTGATTGGAAGCATCGTCTTATACAGCCGGGGCAGATAACGCTTGAAATTCTCAATAATAACGGATGTTTTCCAAATGAACATACCGCTATTCCACAAATAATTACCTGACGACAGATAGCCTTGCGCTTTCTGGAAGCTCGGTTTTTCTACAAATTCTGCTACTTCGTATACGGCCACAGGATTCGAAGCAATGGGCTCTTTATCAAAGGCGATATAGCCGTAGCCAGTAGAAGGGAATGTCGGTTTAGTTCCGATGGTTACGATTTTGTCCGTTTCCATCGCGACTGTACAGGCTTCGTCCAGCGTAATCCGGAATTGTTCTTCATCCGTTATATAATGATCGGAAGGCAATACGACCATTAAAGAATCACCGTGGGATTTTTCTATTGATAACGCCGCAAAAAGTATACTTGCAGCCGTGTTTCGCGCAACAGGCTCGATCAAAATGTTGCGTTTCGATACACTGCTATGCATGATACTCTCCAGCAATACAGCTTGAGAACGATTCGTCACGATTACTGTATTTTCCTGAGGGATAATGCCTTTGAATCGTTCGATGGTATCATTTAACATAATATCGTTTCCGCTAATATTTAAAAGCTGCTTCGGAATCTCTTGTCTGGACAGCGGCCAAAAGCGGGTTCCGCCCCCGCCCGCAAGGATAGTAGCAAATTTATTCATGATGCATCACCAAATGGGCAATATAGAAGGAAATGATACTCTCTGAGCCTTGATTAAGGTTCAACCCCGTCGAATG
Source organism: Bacillus sp. V33-4 (assembly GCF_002860225.1). NCBI lineage: Bacteria > Bacillati > Bacillota > Bacilli > Caryophanales > Bacillaceae > Bacillus > Bacillus sp. V33-4. Next base: position 54,259 of record NZ_PGVC01000027.1, on the reverse strand, counting down.
GATGCCGTCATAACAAGCCCCGGTTTGAGGATCAATTAGAGGGGTTTTTAATGAATTATTTCCTAAATACCATTCATAGCATAAGGCTGCTTGCTTCAGATAAGCGGTGTCTTCGAGCACGATCGCAGCTTCCTTACAAGCAAGAAGCATTTCACATGCTTCAATCGGCTGTTCGTCATAGGGAACGGCCTTTCCGTCTCGCAGCAGCCAGCCGTGGCTGCCAATCGGCTTATAATATCCTTCTTCAGAGTAGGTTTTGGATGCTAGAAAATCCAAGCTTTCCTTGGCCGTGTCCCTCAAACTAACTTTATCTGTAATACGGAATGCTTTTAATAGTGCCCATGGAAGCATCGAGTTTCCGTAGGTAAGGCTGTCTTCAAACCAATTCCAACCATTCCCCTTATTGCGGGTATATTGATTGTGCAGTCGGACCGCCATATTTTCGATCAGATCGATAATGAATGCTCTGGGCAGAATTACCTTCTCATCTGCGGTGCTTGGCGTGTGGAGATATGGAAAGGAGTAAGTTAAAGCATTAGGCGTTTCTATCAGGTAACTTAGACCGATTATGGCATAGGCTTGAGCACGTGGAGATCCGAGCGCATCGATATGCGATAATGCCTGATTGATTAAATAACGGCAGGTGTTTAGCAAATTATCGGGCAGGGAGGAGGAATGGGTGAGCGTGAATCCAAGCGCCCACAGCGTGCGTCCTTGACAATCCTCAGAGCCGCTATCCTCAACGAATGAACGGTTATAATCCATAAAGTTTCTAAAGTTTCCATCGGCATTCTGAGCGTGATGAATGAAGGAAATATAAGTATGAATCAGGTCCAACGTGACTGAATCTTTTTTGCTGCTATACAATAAAACGGCTGCGATTAATGCCCGTGCGTTATCATCTGTCGTATAGCCCATCGAGCGATCGGGAACTCCAAACTTGGTATGCTGAAAAATTCCTGTATCATCCGTTATCCTGCGCATATAATCGGACTTAAACTGTAGTATCGTTTGTACTCCCATCAAATCACACTCCTATTAGCTAACTCTGAAATCGTTATTTTCTCTTGGAATATTGTGGCATAGGTTTTCGCGATTTCGCTCCACAGCATGGTTCTTCCTAGTTCAAGTGTGCGATTTTCCATTTCTTTTATCATAGTAGGGTTGTCCAGTAATTGGAGGATGCAAGCTTCCAAGGAGGCAGAATCGCGGAAGTTTGCCAGTAAGCCCCTGCCCTCTGCCAGCATTTCCTCGGCATATCGGTAAGGAGTGGAAACTATGACCCTTCCATAACCGACTCCGTATGCCAAAGTGCCGCTAACGGCCTGATCCTTGCCTAAATAAGGAGTTATGTAGACGTCTGACATGACAAGCGATTGAATGACTTCTTCCTGCGTCAATAGCTTGTCGATGAAGAGAACGTTATGATTTAAATCGAATTCTTTCACAAGATCCATCAGCTTTTGTCTGTATACCTCGCCTGTTTCTTGTTTGACTACCGGATGTGTTTTCCCAAAAATGATATAGAGAGAATCCGGATGCTGTTTAACCACTTCGCGCATTGCCTCTATGCTATATTCAATTCCTTTGCCAGGACTTAGAAAGCCGAAGGTGGATAAAACTTTTCGATTCGCAAAGCCATATTGTTCTTTAAGCTTTGATCTTGATTCGGTTTTGACATAAGGCACGCCATGGTGAATGAAAGTGACTTTTGTGGCATCAATTCCATAAATAGAGATCAAATTCTTTACGCTAGACTTCGCCATCGTTACGACTTTAACACTTAGTTCCGCAACTCGATTCATGATGTGTCGCTGCTTGGCAGAAGGTTTAGTCAAGACGGTATGAAAAATGACGATATACGGAATACTCAGTCTCTCGACGAATGGAATCAAATACTCCCCGCTTTCTCCGCCATAAATACCGAATTCATGCTGGATAACGAGAAGATCAACGTCTGACAAGTCAAGATAATCAGCCGTATCTATATAATCCGACAGCTTGTACTGGTCAATTTCCCTCATCACCTGCTCCTGATAGTGGTAAGTTTCGTTGTTGTTGATTGCAATGATACGAGGTTTATTGAAGCCTTGAATGTGTTCGAATTCATCTAATAAATCTTGTGTAAATGTAGCAATGCCGCATTCTCTCGGCAGGCTGGTTCCTAGAAAAACGATATTCCGATTGTTGCTTGAATTTTTCATATAAAGAGCCTCCATAATTGTCGCGATTTTTGGGTAAAAAAAAGAAGATAAAGAAGTCTTTATTTTCTATAGGGAAAGTGGTATTTAATTTTCTGGAAATTCAAATTATTTCCTGTTCACACTATAACATGACCATTTTTTCTTGTCAATTTTATTGACTCTCCACCATTCTCCATATATATTAATGTAGGAGGTGCATGTATGGCAGTCATACGCAGTAAATTGAATGAAGTTATGGAAAATCACGATCCAAAATTATCTATACGTAAGCTTGCAAAAGATGTTAATTACCACTTTGATTCCGTTCGTCGAATGTATAAGGATGAGATGGTACAGTATCCCAGGGATTTGTTGCTAAAGCTTTGTCTATATTTTAATGTCCAGCCGGGACAGCTCATTAGAATCGAAGAGGATGAAGAAAGTGATTGCACGATAGATCAATCGATTGATCATGAGGAGGACGGCAATGACAAGGAAACCGATAAAAACGGAAACCTGTAAACAGCTTCTGGATAAATTTTATGCGAAGCCCCGTTTAACGAAAGTGGAGAAGCTAGCGTTCTCTGGGGTTGGAAATCGAGATGTATATAATATAACGGCCCCGTTTCGATTTGACGGGGAGGAAGTGATCTTAGGAAGAGTTGAGGAACGTGATAGTGAGTTCTCTCAAGTCTTCTTTTTTACATGCGACAATCAGATTTGGAGTCCCCGTAAACATACACATACCTATAATTTGCAGGATCCATGCACAACCATCATCAAGGGTGAATTAATTGTTGGCGGAGTTGAAGTCATCACTGCAGCCGATAATCCTGGGAAGATTGTGTCATGGATCACTCAATTTTATCGTGGGTTTCAAATTGATTCGTTACGTCACTTTTCATCTGGACCCGGTACGATGAAGGATATTCGCTTAATTGAGCTTGCGGATGGCAGGGTAGGCGTATTTACAAGGCCGCAAGGAGCAAGAGGCGGAAGAGGGCAAATCGGATTTACTATAATCGATTCTTTAGAGGAGCTCAATGAGCAAACCTTCATTGATGCAGAAATACTTCAAGATCAATTTGTTCCCGAAGATTGGGGAGGTGCGAACGAAGCGCATTTATTGAGGAATGGTCATGTGGGCGTTCTCGGGCATATAGCCTGCCTTGATATATTAGGTAACAAGCACTATTATTCTATGGTTTTTTCGATAAACCCCGAAACCTGTGAGAAAACACCTATAAAAATTATTGCTGCAAGAAGTGATTTTCCAAGAGGCCCCGGCAAACGGCCAGAGCTAGAGGATGTTATTTTTAGCGGTGGACTTATACGGTCGGGCAATGGCCGAGCAGTGCTTTCCGTTGGCGTTAGTGATGCCGAGGCTTATCAGATTGAAATCCCTGATCCTTTTATCGAATATGAATAATGAGAATGGCTTATTTGACTAGATTCTATGGTCATGTTATAATCAATATGACAAGAATTTATGGTCAAAAGAGAGCGGGAACAAACAAATGAGTAAATTTATTCTATTAAACAAGCGCACTGGTGAAACAAAGTCCCACATGAAACTAGCAAGAAAACAGGGACGCATCCCGGCTGTGTTGTATGGGATTGGTAAAGATACTTTATCATTAGAAGTTAATGAAAAAGAAATACTGGACATTTTGAAAAAAAATCCACGGGCTATTCTGCAGGGCAAGACATCCGATGAAAAAGTGATTCCGGTCATTGTTCAGAACATTCAAAGGGAAACCTTGTCGGGCAAATTGTTGCATATTGACTTTCAACATGTGAACATGGCTAAAAGCATGGATAGCAAAGTTACCATCCATTTTTCAGGAGAGGCAATCGGCGTGAAATCTGGTGGGGTACTGCAGGTGGAAATGTATGAAGTAGAAGTCCGCTGTATGCCTGATGATTTGCCGACTTCAATGGAAGTGGATATAAGCGGCCTTGCTTCTGGCGACCAGCTTCTCGTTTCTGACCTGATTTTCAAGGATGGAATTGAAGTATTGACTGATCCGAATGCTGTTATGATTCAGATCAAAACGGTTCACGAGGAAGTAGAAGAAACAGATCCCGTCCAAATATAATATAGAGAATGTGGTTACATCTCCTTACGGCAGAAAGTGTGAAAATTCATGGTTTCATGAACCTAGACACTGCTGCTTTGAGGGGATTTTTTTTTTTACTATCAGAATTTTTATCTTTGAAATTTGATACTGTCTAGCTCCGAGCACCATAGGATCGAGTGTTGTTACGAAGTGCCGTAACAACCTTCGGTAGTCAAATATTTACAGAGGTAATTAGCATAGCCTAAGCAATAAAGGAGGGAAGATGTATCAAGCACTCTTCAAGAAAGCATTTTAGTTGTCATCTTCGTATTTCATCCTCAAAATTCTGTGTATTTTAAGCAAACGTAAAGAATTTACAAATAATTTACAACTATCAGCAATTCTCCAGAAAATTCGGCTTTTCTGATGATTTCTACCGACCTTATCTTAATAAAAAATTTGCAATCTTTATATCTTTTCATTAAATCAGCTTAATATATGTTTTTTATGCTTAAGGTAATACATACACGTTGGGTTAAATGATTCACCAGGCCAGGTCTATCATTGGCTCAAGGACCAGCTCCTGCATTTAAAAGTTTTTCAGAATGAAAGAAACTAACTTTTTTGGCACGAAGGGTATATCCCGATTTCTCCAATCGAGTTAGGACTTACCATAACCGAAAAAACCTGTGTCAGAAAACTGGCAATCAACCAATGATTTAAGGGGGAAAAATAAATATGCGTAAATGGGCGATGACTTTTATCGTTGCAGTATTAATGACAATAACAGCAGCTTGCGGAAATAATTCAAGCTCTTCTGCTAATGACGGCGGGGCTGCTTCCGACACTACAGCTGAAGCTAATGAAGCCGAATTGGAAGGAACGTTGAACTTCTATACATCGCAGCCTGATGAAGATGCTGCTAAATTAGTGGAAGGGTTCCAGGCAAAATATCCTAAAGTAAAGGTAGAAACCTTCCGGTCAGGTACAGAAGAGGTTATTTCAAAAATCAAGGCGGAACAACTGGCTGGTGATATCCAGGCTGATGTACTGTTAGTGGCGGATGCTGTCACTTTTGAAAGCCTGAAGGAAGAGGATTTGCTTTTGTCTTACGAATCACCGGAAGCAGAAGGGATTTCGAAAGATTTGGTTGATCCTGATCGCACTTACTACGGCACTAAAGTAATGGCAACAGCGCTCGTTGTTAACACAGAAAACGTAGATAAAATGCCGTCGAGCTGGGATGTTTTGACCTCGGCAGAATCTAAAGGAAAGGTCATTATGCCGAGTCCATTATACTCGGGTGCTGCAGCATATAATTTAGGCGTACTAACACGCCACGATGATTTTGGCTGGGACTTTTATGAAAAAATCAGCTCCAATGAAGTGACAGTGACGAAGGGCAATGGTGATGTTCTTAAAAGTGTTGCGGGTGGAGAAAAGGATTACGGAATGGTTGTCGATTTTGTTGTTGCCCGTGCAAAATCAGAAGGTTCACCGGTTGAACTTGTTTATCCGCAAGAGGGCGTACCTGTTATAACAGAACCGATTGGGATTATGAAAGATTCGCAAAATGAAGCTGCAGCCAAGGCGTTTGTCGACTTTGTTTTATCTGAAGAAGGCCAGAAACTCGCTGCTGAGCTAGGATATACACCGATTCGTGAGGGTGTCGAGGCTCCGGAAGGATTGAAAACAATCGATGAGTTGAAAGTCATTTCTGCGGATATTAACGAACTTTTTCAATCAAGAGAAGATGATAAAAGACAGTTTGAACAAACAGTTGGTCAATAACTTGGCAACACTAGAGGAGTGGAGAAAATGATTCCACCATATCAAAGTTCATTAAGGAAAGCGAGAACGTTTTACTCGTTTTCCTTTTCTTCTATTTTTCGGAGCTGGTCGGGAATACTGGGCTTCTCATTGATTACATTTCTATTTTTACTGCCTGTATGCCGTTTGGTATGGTTGAGTGTTGTCTCGGAAGGGAACCTCAGTCTCAATCTGTATCAGGAGGTTTTAGCAGAAGCAGTAACATGGACAACGATAAAGAATACGCTTTGGATTACGATAGCGAGTACTTTTCTCTCATCAGTGTTAGGTGTAAGCCTCGCCTGGATGATGGCCTATGTAAATTTACGCAGAAAGAAATGGATACAATTATTTATTTTTATGCCGTTTATCATTCCTTCCTATATTACAACCCTGGCTTGGGTACAGTTTTTCGGCAAAAATGGCCCACTTGCAGCGTTATTTTCTTCGGACGGGCCAATCTTTAATTTATATAGTATGGAAGGAATTATTCTAGTGTTAGGGCTGTCCCATTATCCGCTTGTTTATTTATTGAGTATAGAAGTTTTTCGAAAAATCCCCCGGGAACTGCAACAGGCGGCCAGCGCAGGGGGAGCAGCAAATTGGACGATCTTTACGAAGATTGTTTTCCCGATGGCACTGCCTGGCATAGCCGGAGGAGGGCTGCTGGCTTTTTTGTCTAACCTTGATAACTTTGGAATTCCTGCTTTACTCGGAATTCCGGCCAACATTCGTGTACTAAGTACATATATTTATGAACAGGTCATAGGTTACGGGCCGACAGCATTTGCGAGGGCGGCAGTTTTGTCTGTTCTACTGGGATTGATTGCTTTAATCGGGACGGTGCTTCAGTGGTTGATTATTAGAAAAAGCCAGGTTCATGAAACGGCGAGCCGGGACATGGAACCCCGCTATTTTCTTTCAAACGGTTGGCGTTCGACTGTTGAGTTCACTCTCTGGACTTTTTTGCTTTGTACAAGCCTGATCCCTTTTCTGACGATGGCTGCAACGTCTTTTCTTAAAGCCTATGGTTTATCTTTTCGCTGGGAAAACCTTTCCTTGAAAAACTATCAATATCTATTGTTTGAAGATGCTAAAACGATAAATGCAGTTACCAACAGTGTTACCCTTGCTCTGGTTGCGATGCTTTGCTGTCTCGTAATCGGGACGACCATTGCTTATTTGCGCTTTAAACATCCATCTGTGTTTATTCGCATAACCGAGATGATGGTTACGATTCCTTATGCTCTTCCTGGTACTGTGTTTGCCCTCTCAATTATTCTCATGTGGCTGCAGCCGATCCGAGGATGGCAGCCCGGTGTGTATGGGACTGTTTGGATATTATTAATTGCCTATATTACAAGGTTTACCGTTCTGCAAATGCGCGGCAGCTTAACTGCACTTTCACAGATTGATCCTTCGATGGAAGAAGCAGCTTTGACAGCTGGTGCGGGATGGCTGGCGAAGTGGAGAAAGATCCTTGTGCCGCTCCTATTGCCTGGTGTAATGGGAGGCGCGTTGCTTGTATTCTTAACCGCTTTAACAGAATTAACAGTTTCAAGTTTGTTGTGGTCAAGCGGGTCGGAAACAATTGGGGTTGTCATTTTTAGTTTTGAACAGGCTGGTTACAGTACATTTTCAACAGCTTTTTCGAGTATGATTGTGCTGGCGATCCTGCTGCTCGGGATTTTGTTTATTTTCGTCGAAAAAGTTTGGAAGAAGCGGGTGATAAAGAACGATGATACACATTAATGAGGTAAGCAAGAAGTATGGAGGGTACACAGCACTAAAAAATATTAATCTCAAACTTCGTGAGCAAGAATTTGTCGCAATACTGGGACCTTCCGGCTGTGGTAAAACTACTTTGCTCAAGCTTTTGGCAGGATTTATGAAACCTTCATCCGGTGAGATCACGATTCATGATGATCTCGTTGCCGGTCCCTACAAGCTTGTTCCACCAGAAAAACGAAATATTAGTATGGTATTTCAATCTTTCGCCCTCTGGCCGCACATGACAGTCTCCGAGCATGTATATTTTCCGCTTAAACACCATCGTTATGGGAAAATCAAAGATAGACAGGAACAGGCTGACCGTGTTAGCGAGACGCTTGAAATGGTCGGCCTTGAGAATTTAAAGAACCGATATCCTTCCGAACTGTCGGGAGGCCAGCGCCAGCGCGTTGCTTTAGCAAGGGCGATCGTCCCCCGCCCGGCTTTATTGCTTATGGATGAACCACTCAGTGCGCTCGATGCGGAACTAAGGATGGAAATGCGTAAAGAAATTCAGGGAATTCACCGGCAGTTGGGCACAACCGTTGTCTACGTTACCCATGATCAAAGTGAGGCTCTCGCTATGTCGGACAGAATTGTGGTCATGAATAAAGGTGAAATTGAGCAAGTTGACCCGCCGGAAGCTATTTATACGAAACCCAGAACTGTGTTTGTTTCCACTTTTGTTGGAAAAAGCAATTTAATAACCGGAAAATGGATCAATATCGATACCTTTATTCCTGATGGTTTTCCGCATGTCAGCTGGCCGGATATGGGAACTTCGGTCGAACTCAAAAAGCAACATCTATACCCGATCAGGCCCGAACAATGGGTAGTCACCGAAGCGGAACGAGGCGAAGTAACGGGAGAAATTCTTTTCGCCCAGTTTCAGGGAAATGAAATTCATTATAGTGTATTAGTGAATGATCAAACGTTTAGTGTATATTCATCAGTTTTTAATAAACGCTTTATTCCTGGAGATAAGGTTAGCTTGAAAGTAAACATTGGTGTGAAGGAAACAGCGATATCCATTTGATCTGCACTTTTGGAGCTCAGTTTTCAGGTAAGCTGACTTTGTTTCGGAAAAGAGATGTAATGTGATAAAGTGGAAACAATCAGAATTATTACTGGGCTGTCTATTCTATTAGGCAGCTTTACACTTTATTTTTTCAAGAAGAGAGGATTAACATGAAGCAAACAGCTGGTCGATTTCAAAAAGAAATTACCGTAAGAAAACAAGTCAACTTAGATTATCTATTACATTTGCCGGAAGACTACCATTTTGACCAGGAGAAGGCTTATCCGCTTGTCCTATTTCTTCATGGAGTCGGAGAGCGTGGCAATAATGTAGAGTTTCTTAAAAGGAATGGGCTACCGAAGCTGGCAGAGACTAAGGAACTACCATTTATTCTTTTGTCACCGCAGTGCCCCAATTATGTGGACCGATATTCGAACTGGCTGTTAGAGTTGGATGCTGTTATCAATTTGCTGGATCAGACGATTCAAAAATACCGGGTTGATGAGAGCAGAATTTATCTAACCGGCTTAAGTATGGGCGGTTATGGTACATGGGAGCTTGCGATCCAGAATCCTGAAAGGTTTGCGGCGGTAGCACCCATATGCGGGGGCGGATCGGCAGAAAACGTTCATCGATTAAAAGATGTCCCTGTTTGGACTTTTCATGGCGCGAAGGATGATATCATTCCAATTGAAGAGACGGAACAGATGGTGGCTGCTCTTCAAGCAGCTGGAGGGAATGTAAAGTTTTCGGTCTATCCAGATGCAAAGCATGATTCATGGACGGAAACGTATAACAACCCGGAATTTTTCGAGTGGCTGCTCAGTCAAAGCAAGCTCCATTCATGAGGAGCAAGTCTATTTTGGAATTGTTTCGCAATACAAACTTATTTGTGGCAAAGTTTCGAACTTATGAAATTATGAAGTTATTCAATTGACGGTTTATTTCTCAAGTGCTATTATCTTATTAATCTTATTAAATTACTTGGTTTTCTTATCTAGAGAGGTGAAGGGATTTGGCCCGGTGAAACCTCGGCAGCGGACTCTTTTTAAGGGAGTACTGTGCTAATTCCAACAAGCACAAGGCTTGGAAGATAAGAGGCGTCTTTGCAGGACATCTTACTCTTCTTAATGATTTAAGAAGGGTTTTTTACTGCGGAAAAGGAGGGTATATAGTAGTGGGCGAATGGAACAAGAAACAACGTTTTGCAGCTTTATTGTCCGGTGAACGGGCAGACCGCCCAATAGTCAGCGGCTGGCGCCATATTTTAGACAAAGAACAGAATGCTAAAGACTTAGCAGAAGCGACCGTTGCTTTTACGAAGCAGTTCGATTGGGACTGGGTCAAAATCAATCCGCGGGCAACGTATTATGCAGAAGCATGGGGAAATACATACGATTTTCAGGATTATAGATCGGTTTTTCCGAAACAAACACGCGCAGTCATCCAAAAAGCTTCAGATGTTTGGGATATTCGTGAAAAAAAAGCTATAGAATCCACGCCATTAAAAGAGCAATTGGAGGCTGTAAAACAAATTCGTCAAGGGCTGCCTGATACTCCGCTTGTCCAAACGATCTTTTCACCATTAACGGTGCTGTTATTCCTGGCTGGCCAGTCGGCTTATGTGAATGATACGGTCTATGGCAGTGGAGATCCTGTCACCATTGCAGCATTATTGTCAGAACAAAGAACCGGTGTTCATCGCGCCTTACATGCAATTGCGCTGACATTGGCGGATTATGTAATAGAATTGAATCGTGCCGGCGCAGATGGCATCTTCTACGCTGTAACCGGTACTGCTAACCCGGATATGTTTGAGGAGGCTGCCTTCAATGAGTTTTCCAGACCTTATGATCTCATTGTGCTGGAAGCGGCCCAACAAGGGAAGCGAATCCTGCACACCTGCGGGGCACATGCCCATCCCGAACGGTTTAACGACTACCCAATTGATGGGATTAGCTGGGATACGAAGGCGGCAGGCAATCCTGATCTCGATGCAGCATTGAACGCGACAAAAGTAGGTGGTGTCGACCACGCGTTGTTTGCGGCAAATGATATTGGCCGGATTCGTGTTCAAGCTGAGGAAGCTCTGAGCATTATGGCAAATCAACCATTTATTTTAGCACCAAATTGCTCGATTCCGGTCAATGTGACGGAGGAAGCTTTAATACAGTTACGACAGTCAGTATTGAAAAAGGAGACAATGGAATGAAAAAATTAATCTTTGCTGTTTTATTAGGAATGGTATTGGTACTGGCGGCGTGCGGGAATGAATCGAAGACAAATTCAGCTTCAGAAGATAAAAAGGAAATTACCGTCGGCTTTGGGGTTGGAACGTATGAAGACCAATTCCGCAAAGGTATTTTACCGATTCTTGAGGAAAAAGGGTATAAAGTCAATATTAAGACATTTTCGCAAAACATGCAGGTAAACCCGGCGATGCAGGAAGGCTCAATCGATGCGAGTGTTTTCCAAAGTACTGCCTACATGGAGGGAATTAATGAAGAGAAAAACATGGATATGACGGGCATAGCCTTTATACCAAGTGCACCGCAGGGTTTATACTCCAAAAAGCACACATCCCTTGATGAAGTTAAAGATGGTACAACAGTGGCACTGCCAAATGACCCGGTTAATCAGGAACGTGCTGTACGAATTTTGGAAGAACTCGGTTGGGTAAAAGTGAAATCCGATGCCGGTATAACTGATTTTAACTTGAACAGCGTAGAACCGGATCAGTATGAAATTAAGTTCGAAGTATTGGATCCAGCTCAAATTTTGGTATCGCTGGAGGATGTAGATTATGGTGTAGTGAATGGGAACTACATTGCCAATGCCGGCAAGAAAATTACCGATGCGCTGAAGATTGAAAATACTCCGAAACAACACCGAAATATTGTATCGATCAATAAGAAAGATAAAGACACACAATGGGCAAAAGACTTGAAAGCAGCTTACGAATCGAGTGAATTTGAAGAATATATCAATTCTGAAAGCAAATATGATGGTTTCATTTTACCGGAGGCATGGAAAAATAATTAGGAAGGACTTGAGTAAAATGGGAAAGAAACGCATACATTTTATCGGCGGAGGCCAAATGGCTGAAGCGATGATACGTGCTGTTGTGGCCAACCAGACAGTGGCGGCTGGAGATATTAGCGTTACCGATATTAATGAAAGTCGGGCCCTGCTTCTCTGTGAATCATATGGTATTCAATGCCCTGCTTCACAAGAAACTGCCGTAGCTGAGGCCGACCTGGTCGTTATTGCTGTTCGTCCACAGGATGACCTAGCCGGATTGGGCAGGACTATCCGCCAATTTGCAGCACCGGATGCGGCCATTTTATCAATCGTTGCTGGTGTGACGATTGAAAAACTCGGCAGCTACTTCGGATCTGACCGTCCAATCATCCGTTGTATCCCAAATACCTTGACTGATACAGGGTTAGGGTACAGCGGTGCAGCATTGAATGACTATGCTTCCAAAGAGCAAGTTGACACCTTCCTAAACGGGTTTGGCAAAGTGCAATATCTTGATGAATCACTGATTGACATTTTTACAGGGTTCGGCGTGGCAGGACCGAATTACGTTTATTATTTCATAGAATCATTGGCCGATGCCGGCGTGCTTACAGGATTACCGAGGGAACAAGCCTGGGAAGTCGCTCTGGAAAATGTCGCAGGTGCTGTCGCGATGTTAAAGCATAGCGGACTTCATCCGAGGCAATTGTTGGACATTAATAATTCACCCGGCGGCGTCGGGATCAATGCCCTCTATGAATTAAACAACAGTGACTTCGCGGCGGGATTGCAGCGAAGTGTCCTGGCAGCCGTGAAGCGGACAACTGAACTAGGAGGACATCAGCAATGACGACGTTACATTGGGACCATACCGTTCATTATGTAAACGACCTGGAAAACGCGATTGAAACGTTTAAAGAAAACGGACTGATTGCATTCAAAGGCGGTTCGCATAAGCAGTGGGGCACATACAATGCCCTCAGCTATTTTGGCTTGACGTATATAGAGTTTTTGGCCATTGAAAACCGTGAATTAGTCGTCAAAGCCGATCCGTCAAACGTGGTCGTCAAGGATGCAATCAAGATGTTGCCGGCAAATGAAGCCTTCAGCCGCGTTGCCATCCGTACCGACGATATCGAAGATACAGCTGCTACATTGAAAGCAAACGGGTTAAAACTGTCACCCATCATTGATGGAAAACGTTTAAACACGCTCGGCCAATTGATTGAATGGCGGATGATGACGATTGAGGGTGATTTTCAGGGTCTTGTCTACCCATTTGTGATCCAGTGGAAAGGCAACGACGAAGATCGTTTGGAAAATCTCACAGCATCAGGGATTATCCAGCCCCATTCGGCCGGTGATGTTTCACTCGATCAAGCGGTTTTCCACGTGCAGGACCCGGCTGCTGTCGCGGCACATTGGCAAATGCTATTCGGGCTGTCAGTTATCGAATCGGGCGATTCCTCTGTAACGCTTGGGATTAGCGGCAAGTCGTTTATTTTCAAACAGGGGGCTGCCAATCAGTTAACACAGCTTGTTTTTAACACGGACGCAAATGATTTGAAAGGCAAATCGATAAAAATCGGGGAAGCTGAATACGTTTTTTAATCTTATGAAGTTACGATTAATGAGCGGAACTTGACATTTACGAGCGAAGAAAGCAGGACACCAATAGGTTTCCTGCTTCTTCTATACTGTGCTAGAAAGAAATAATCATTCCATTTTTCCCTGCGTAAGTGCCCATGGTGGCCCCCATATAATGCACAATTACGTCTTTAGGATTAAAGTTTTGAATGATTTCTTGTCTCATCAGTTCTGCATCATCTTCGTTGCCAGTGTGCGTAATCCCAAAAATGGTATCCGAGAAATCTGCTTTCCTTTCGCTAATGATTTCGATTGTTTTTTTATGAAATTTCTTCGTGCCGCGAATTTTCTCCTTCATTTCTACGACGCCGTTAATACCCTCTAAAATCACTTTAATATTAAGGATTTTCGCAACAGAACCCTGGAATCTGCTCAAGCGTCCACCTTTTACGATGTTTTCGAGTGTATCGAGGAGAATCAGAATGTTCATGTTTTTCCTGTATTCTGCCAGGTTTTCAATGATTTCTTCCATTGCATGACCTTTTTCAGCAAGTTCTGCAGCCCTGATAACTTGGAGGCCATGAGATAAAGAGCCAGCCAGTGTATCGAAAACCGTTACATTTCTGTTGGAGATATCTTTGCCGAGAAGAGCTGATTGATAGGTTCCGCTCAAACCCGAGGAAATGGTCAGGCAAAGCAGTTCAACGTTTTCTTCAAATTTGTTAAAGACTTCTGCGAAAGCTGCAGGCGATGGCTGTGATGTTTTCGGAAGCTCGCTTGAAGAAAACATTTTGACGAAAAATTCTTTTGGCGTTAAGTTAATCCCTTCTAAAAACTCTTCATTTTCTAATTGAATTTTTAAAGGAACGACAGCAACGTCGTATCGGTCTAACAATTCCTTTGGCAAATCTGCCGAGCTGTCCGTAATAATTTTGATCAATTCTGATCACACCCCTAAAAATGGAATATTTAATTAAACTATAACAGGTCTGTGATTATCACCATAAATTATAGCTTCAATCCTTTATTGAATTTTTTTAAGTGAGGGTCAGGCGCTCGTTGATAATGAATGTATGAAACCTTTGTGACATGTGTCCTGGTTAAGAAAATTTCGCTACGAGGATGATAAAATAAAGTTAAGAACAACAAATTTATTATGCACCAAAGGGGTGGTAATGGAACGAAAGATAAACTTATCTTTTTTTAAGCTTACTTGTGAAGTTATTCACGAAGGTGCATTATTTTTGAAAATTTCAAGAGGAAGGAGGTCTTTGTGATGAAATATAAAAAATCAATAAGTATTCTGACCTTATTATTACTTGTTTTATCGTTGGTTGCTTCAACTTATGGAATATTTTCAAGCGCTGGCTCCGGACCGCATCAATTTACCACATTGTCCGGTGAAACGATCCAGCTCTATGGGAAAGGAATTTATAAAAATGATTCTGTTTCAGGCGCTGAACAGGAAATAGCCCAGGATATCGTCACCCTTGGATTGGGAATTCCACTGCTCATGATTGCCCTTTGCCTATCGAGAAGGGAATCGATTCGCGGCCGTTTTTTGCTCGCCGGAACGTTGGGATTTTTTTTATACACCTATGCATCATACTCTTTTCTGACCACCTACAACTCGTTTTTTCTCCTCTATGTGATCCTGATGTCCGCTAGTTTTTTTGCATTCATATTAACGATTATGTCTTTTGATATGAAAAAAATGGCTGGTAATTTTAAACCGCGTATGCCCGTAAAATTTATTGGCAGCTTTCTTATTTTTATCGGGGTAGCGATCTTGATCATGTGGCTCGGCAGGATTATACCGGCACTAATGAACAATACGGTTCCTTATGGGCTCGATCATTATACAACGTTGGTGATTCAAGCCCTGGATCTCGGCCTTATCGTACCGGGAGGGATTTTATCGGGAGTGCTTGTACTAAAAAGAAAGCCGTTCGGATTTTTGCTCGCCGCCATTTTTATTGTCAAGGGATTTACAATGTTGACGGCAATTACCGCCATGTCCATCAGAATGATCATTGCCGGGGTCCAATCAAGCTTTGCAGAGATTGCAGTTTTTACTGTATTTAACATCGTCATTATCTTTTGTTTGTATCTTGTTATGAAAAATATTCAAGAGCCGCCACAGTACGTCGGCTGGAAAAGTATCATTAAACAAGGAAAGGAGCGTCGACTTTAATGAAGACGATTATCATTTTTGCAACGAAGCATGGCAGTGTAGAAAATGCTGCAAGATTACTGAAAACGAAGCTGGGAGAACACGTGGATTTAGTAAATCTGGCGAAGGAGACGAGACCTTCAATAGAAGAATATGATACCGTTATTCTTGGCGGATCAATTTACGCAGGCAATATACAGAAGAGTTTAACTAAGTATATAGGTGAAAGTTTACCTCAGCTTTTACAAAAAAATGTCGGGTTATTTATTTGTGCCGCCGAACCAGATTCGCAAACAAGATTAAAGGAACTTACTGGTTCATTCCCGCCGGAACTGTATCATCATGCAAAAGCAAAAGACATTTTGGGGTATGAAATTCACTATAGCAAGATGAATTTTTTTGAAAAAATGATTGTGAGATCGCTGATGAAAATTAAATCAGACCATTCTGCCCTATCTATCGAAAATATTGATGATTTTGCGAAATTCTTGAAGGCAGGCTAGCTTATTTTAGCATTGCTAAAAAAATGTAACAGGGCCAGTCATTGAGAGGCAGTTGAACTGGTCCTTCTAAATTTTAAGCTGAAACGGGAATGGTATAGAAACTCGTTCCAAATCCATTAAACACAGGAATTTGGAGAACAACATGAATTGTTTCAAAAACAAGACCCCGGCGCACAATACCGGAGTCATTTGTTGCCTGCGAAGCTTAGGCCATCTTAGACAGCCACATTTTTATAATGCGTCTTTCAACGATATAAGTTATTTATTCCCTAAAAATGCTGCTGATTTTCTCAATTTCTTCAGCCGTTAGCTCGACATCCAATGTTTTTAAATTGTTTATTACTTGTTCTGGTTTTTTTGCACCGGGGATCAATACGTCAATTGAGTCCCGAGTTAAATACCAGGCAAGCACAACATGGGCAGCTTCTGCGTTTTTGGCATTGGCAATTTCACGAACTTGTTCGACTTTTTCGAGGTTGCGGATAAAAGCTTCTCCCTGGAAGAGTGGATTTTTTGCACGTCCGTCTTCAAATTTTGTATCTTTATTGTATCTTCCGCCTAAAAGCCCGGCTGCAAGCGGGAAATAAGGAACGAATGAAATGTTATGTTCTGTTGTATATGGCAATATCTTCTGCTCGACCTCACGTTTGAATAAGTTATATTCAGACTGCAGGACATCAACATACCCATCCACATTTGCTTCCTTTAATTGCTCGATTGAAAAGTTGGATACACCAATGGCTTTTATTTTTCCTGCATCTTTTAGTTCTTTTAATGCACCGACAGCCTCGGCTTTTGGCGTATGTTCATCAGGAAAGTGAATATAGAACAAATCAATATAGTCAGTTTGCAGTCTCTTTAAACTTCCCTCTACCGCCTCTTTTAAAAATGCTGGAGAGTTATCAAGAACGACCTCGCCATTGACAAATTTATGGGCGCCTTTCGTAGCAATGACTACATCGGAGCGGTTGCCATTTTCTTTAACCACTTCGCCAATTAATTCTTCAGAGCGCTCAGGGCCATAAATGAAGGCCGTATCCAAAAAGTTGATGCCATTGTCTAAAGCTGTACGAACTACTTCTTTTCCGGTATCTTCACTTAGATTTGGATAAATATTATGCCCGCCAACCGCATTCGTTCCAAGCCCAATTCTGTTTACATACAAATCGGTGTTGCCAATACGTACTTTTTCAGCCATCTTCATGTTCATCTCCTTTTTGTGTTCAGTCCTATCATACAAAAATCAGAGGGGAATTTGAAATAATTGGTTTGCGCGATATTCATTCTATTATGGTGAGCCGCATTACTGGTGCTTATTACGACGGCGAGGTTATTGGCGTTGATTTTCATATAAAAGGCGAGGTAGAAAAGGATAAAGCCGGTCAGTATTTGGCCCTCTATGAAATCTTTGATGGTGATGAAAGGATGGGTGAAACGAAAGAATTAGTCTATTTGAACCCTACAGATAAAGGTTATGCAGGACATATTCAGCTGAATTATCCAAAAGCAGAATTACCCCCTGAGGCTACTTTTCCACTGGCCTTTTAAGAATTGGAAAAGAAGAAGGGGGATGGAAATTTGATGTCCCAATTAAGCAATTACCATACGAAACAGCCGAAGTGGATAAAGAAAGCAGCGATATTCATTCAAACATAAAGGTTCATTTTGATTCGATTATTGCAGGAAGGTCATCTACCGCAATTGATTATACAGCAACTTTTCCAAATGAAGGAACAAAAGATCAAGTCAGGCTGGAAATTTATGATGACCAAGGAAAAAGATTTGAACGGTTGACAGACGGGATTGATTTGGAGACTACAACCAAAGATAATCAAATAAAAGTAAAAGGAAGAACAATAATTCCACAATCAACATACTTAGAAATCAAGCCAAGTGTGGCATTATATGAAAAAGATCAATTCATAGAGTTGGAGAAGAAAACTCCATTTGAAATAAAAAGCAGTAGGCAGAATCTCGCTGTAAAAGTAGAAAAAATGGTCGTGGAGGGCAAAAATTTCAGCGTTGATTTTCAAGTTAACAATGGAGACCCCAACAACCAAGACTTCACGTTTTTTGAAAATTTTGCCCGTAATGACGTTTCGTTAGTTAAAGAATCAGAGAAAGACACTTATGAAGAGCCGCTTAAACATTCATTGAATGTATTAGACAAAGAAAACTTACGTTTCAAAAGCACCTTTGATATTAGCAAAATAGACGATCTCCAGGATTATGTTCTCAGGGTGAATTTAAACTCATTAGGTATGAACATGCCAGTTGAATTAGAATCGGTGAAAATTAATTTGGAGGAATAGCGTCTCGGTTAGTTAGCTGCTAATATAAGTATTTCGAAAAGATTGGCATAAAATGAAAGACTAGCCCCGAATAGAAGCTAGTCTTTTCCATATTTATGAAGCTTTTACATCCGCCTGGTTTTCGGCCATTTCTTGCTTTCTTCCAAATGCACTTAAAAGCAAACCGACTCCTGTACCTACGAGGGCAGGCACGACCCATTCCAGTCCAACTGAGGAGAACGGAAGCACTTCACGCAAGGTTTGTAGTGGGCCCAAATCGAGGCCAAATGTGTTTAATCCGCCGATTACGGCAAATACACCCGTAAATAGCATCGCGCTGCCGTATACCTTTTTCGTATTTTTGAAATAACGATTAAAGAAGGCAAGTGTGATCAAAACGATTGTTAATGGATAAGCTGTAATGAGGAACGGTACAGATACTTTCAAAATTTGGCTTAAGCCGAGGTTCGAAAGCGTGAATCCAAACAGGGTGATGACGAGAACGACTGATTTATAACTTGCTTTTGGAATTAGTTTTGAAAAGTATTGGCCGCATGCTGCTGTCAGTCCGACCACTGTTGTAAAGCAAGCTAAAGTAAAAATGAATCCAAGCAAAGCCGTACCGTTTTGTCCCAATAACAGCGTTGAAGCAGCGGACAGGATTTCTGTCCCGTTTTCAAAAGGCCCATTTACTGCCATTTTTCCGCCAATCAGTCCTAGGCTCACATACACAAGTGTAAGTAAAACTGCAGCGATGACCGCAGCTTTCAATGTGTATTTAGTTAATTGCTTTTCATCGCGGACTCCTCTTTGCTGAATAGCGGTGAGGATCACGATTCCGAACGCGAGCGAAGCGAGGGCATCCATCGTGTTATACCCTTCTAAAAATCCTTTAAAAAATGCTCCAGCCTGGTAGTCAGCAGCCGGTGCTTGCAACGGCGCATCGAGATTGGCAAACCCGACTGCGCACAAGACAACCATTGATAACAGCAGGGCAGGTGTAATCCAGCGGCCCATATACTTTTCCATTTTGGACGGGTTTAAGCTGATCACAAATACGAGTGAAAAGAAAATTACAGTATACAAAAATAAGACCAACGCTGCGTTTGCAGATTCAGGAACGAAGGGCATTACGCCCATTTCAAAAGCAACATTCGCATTTCTCGGAATTGCCAGGAACGGCCCAATTGATAGATAAACAATCACCATAAAGATTGCGCTGAAATATGGGTGAACGCGGTTTCCGATCGCCTGTGCTCCGCCCTTTGCAAGCGAAACGGCAAGCAAGACTGCAAAAGGAAGGCCAACTGCAGTTAGAGTAAATCCAGCCATGGCGAGCCAGAACGCAGTGCCCGATTGAGCTCCCAGAAATGGAGGGAAAATCAAATTCCCTGCTCCAAAAAACATTGAAAATAACATTAATCCAATAAATAAGGTGTCAAATTTCCTCATGGTTTTCTCTCCTTTACTGTATAAAAAAAATAAAAAAACCCGTCCCTAAAAATAGGGACGAGTTTGTGCTCGCGTTACCACCCTTATTCCGCAGCTTTTAAAAAAACTCGCGGCTCTCAGTCAACGTACGATCATACGTGCTCCATTGTAACGGCGGAGGACCCGTCAAAGCTTACTGTTTTCAGCTTTGCATCTCGGAGATGATCTTCGGATAAGTACTGAACACCGGCTTCCACCAACATGCCGGCTCTCTTTAGAACAGTGATCCCATCTTACTCTTCTCGTCATCAATTTTATTATTAAAAATAATTTACCAGAGGGAAAATGATATGTCAATATAATAAAATAATTTTAATAATTCTATCATTAATTACTTTTTAGCAATTAAACCAAAATTAGCCAGGTTTACAAACAATAAAGAAGCCATTAAAGTGAAAATAAAAAGAATCGGAGATAATTTAATTGAAAATGAAATCATGAAATATACGATGAGCATAAAAATCCGATCGGAGAGGCAACACGCAGAGAGGTCCGTAAGCTGGCGTACTGGCATGAAACCTTTCATTTCTGGATTATAAGCCATGAGGATGACATAGATTATCTCTATTTTCAGCTTCGCACTTAGGAAAGGCCATGAATTAACAAAGCAAATTCAAATAACAGGGGATAATAACACTGTTAGGCTACGTTAGAATATCGACTAGTTGACAATCAAGTATGTTTTGTATTATGCTTAACGGTAATTAGTTGAATAGTTCTCCTAGAGGGGAGTAGCTTTTACAGCAAAGTCGTCATTTCGGAGTTTTACCACTCCCGGCTTTGTTGGCAACATAACGTTGTTAGCAAGACCTTTGCCTGTTGGTAAAGGTCTTTATTTGTATTTAAAACCTTTACCGCATGTTGGTAAAGGTTTTTTAATTATAATGAAGGGAAAAAACCATGTGTTTTTTTCAACAGGATGTATGACTATTCAGCTGTCGATTATAAAAAAGGAGAAATGAAAAATGAATAAAAGGAAAGTATCTTTTAAGGAATTAATCAGAAAAAACAAAGAAGAGCTGTTAAAGGATAAGCTTGAACTCGAAAAAATCGAAAAGCGCGTAGATGAAAAAATACGCAAGGTTAACTAAAAGTTTCTATTATTATTCAGGAGGGTATTCGGTGTTATTAAGAAAATATATGTCGCTTGTCGGAATAGGTTCAGCACAGATCGATCTTATTCTGCAAAAAGAAACTTACAAACAAGGAGATCCTGTCCATGGACATTTCTTGATTAAAGGCGGCACGATTGAGCAACACATTAAACGAATCGACTGTGATTTGGTTATGATTGATCACGCTGAGGGAACAGAAAAAGTAGTAGATACTGCTACGATTTTAACATCAACACGTATTGATTCGGAACAGTTCAATGAAATTTCATTTTCTTTCCAGCTGCCAGCTTTTGTGCCCGTTTCAACGGAGGATAGATCATACCGTTTTAAAACAAGGCTTACCTTTAATGAAGGTGTGGAAAGCAAGGATCAGGATATGATTCAAATCATCCAATAAACAAGGGTTTCGGACACAAAGGCAAGTTTCCAGCGGACTCTCCTGGATTTTTTCACGAAAAAGACGCCTAATGAACGGACATAAAACGATGATTTAGATGATTGAACTTTTAATAAATGAATATTATTGCTTAGAAGGTTGCCGGTTAATAATGCCCTGTGGTTTAGTAGTAATGGTCAAGCATCTTCTGGAATAGGATAGGAAGCGGGCTTTTTACGGACTTGCATGTTTTATGAGTACTCCTTCGTGGAAAATAACAGTGTTAGTCCATAATCACTGTAACAAGGAGACAAAGAATGACTGCACAGAAGAGTCCGGGGCGGAATATCTATTTTTAGACATCGCTGCTGCCCGTTCCGATGCGAGCGGGTGACGATTCGATAAGCAATGTTAAGCAAGAAAGGGGGCATTTAACTTGAAATCATTCAGTGAATTGGCTCAAAGTGTAAAATTTTCGAAACAGGGCTCACAAACGATGCTGATGAGGAAGGACTGTGACCTTGAATTTATAGGTGCGGGAAGAAGTGCTTTTGTATTCAAGATTCGTTCGACCGATAAAGTCTTAAAGGTGTTTTTCCCGCCGTTTACGGAAGTGGCAAAGGAAGAGGCAGAGGTTTACAAAGCTCTTGGAGAAACTCCGTTTTATCCGGTATTGTACGATTCCGGAGACAATTATATCGTCATTGATTTTGTTCAGGGGAACACTTTATTTAGCTGTTTGGAAAAAGGGATACCAATTACACATCGACATATTCAAAAAGTGGATGAAGCGCTTCGTTTTGCCCGTAAAAGAGGGTTAAATCCGTCCGATATTCATTTGCGAAATATCCTGATCACACCTGCAGGTGGTATAAAACTTATTGACGTTGCCCGCTTTCGGCAAACGAAAGATTGCTCCCAATGGGATGATCTAAAAAATGCCTTTTATGCGATTTATAGCCACCGGATCTTCCCTAAGAAAATTCCTGCATCTTTGCTGAACCTTATTGCTTTTATATATAAGAAATGCGAAGCGTGTTTGCAAAAAACTGAAAAAGTAAAAGCAAACAGGGCAAGCAGGCGTTCTTTTCCTTCTGGAGAGGACTGCTTATGAGCAACATCTTTCATCCTCTAATCCTTAATTAGAATCTCGTACACCTCGACACCACGAATAATGAATGCATAAAAAGGCGTGCTTTATGGAAAATACAGAAGAGCTTTCATTTATGTGGTTCGAGTTTTTATTTCATTATATATAGCTGGAGGTTGGTTTTTTTGGCAACAGAAATATTGGTACTTATTGTACTGATAATTTTAAATGCATTTTTTGCTGCATCTGAGATTGCATTAATTTCATTGAATGATAATAAAGTAAAAATGATGGCTGACCGAGGCGATAAAAAGGCAATCATGCTCCATAATCTTCTTTCAGAACCTAGCCGTTTTTTGGCTACGATTCAAATCGGCATCACACTTGCCGGATTTTTAGCAAGTGCCTTTGCCGCTGAGAGTTTTGCCGGGCAATTGGCAGAAACGCTTTATAATCTTGGTGTTCCGCTTTCCAGGGATTTGCTTGCCACGATTTCGGTAGTCGTCATTACACTGGTGCTGTCCTATTTTACATTAGTGCTCGGCGAGCTTGTCCCAAAGCGGCTTGCTTTGCAAAAAGCCGAAGCGATTGCGAATTTTGCAGTGGCACCTTTAACGTTCTTATCTAAAATATCTTCCCCGTTTGTAAAATTATTAACACTATCAACGAACTTAATTGTCCGTATGTTCGGAGTCGATCCGAATGCCGATGATGAGCATGTCACCGAGGAAGAAATTCGCATGCTCGTTGACGTCGGCAAAGAACGGGGAACGATCGAAGAAGACGAAAAAATGATGATTAACAATATTTTCGAATTCAATAACAAGACAGTTTCGGATATCATGACGCATCGGACAAACATAGTTGCGATCCCGATTGATTATACCCTAAAAGACACGGTCGAGCTTGTAAGTATTGAAAGATACACGAGATTTCCGGTCTATGAAGAAAATATCGATCATATTGTTGGAATCCTCCATGTTAAGGATTTAATCCAGTTTGTTGAAAACTCTGAAGCGAAAAAATTCAATCTCCGCGAAATGATACGTGCCCCTTTTTTTGTCCTTGAATCAAAAAGAACGGATCATTTGTTTAAGGATATGCAAAAAAACAATGTCCACATGGCGATAGCAATTGATGAGTATGGTGGTACAGATGGAATTGTTACAATCGAAGATCTGATCGAGGAAATCGTTGGCAACATTTTTGATGAATATGATGAACCTTTAGCGGGTGATGAGGAAATTAAAGAACTCGGACCGAATACTTATTTGATGGCGGGAACCACCAATCTTTATGAAGTCGAGGATATTGTGGACAGAGAACTGCCAACCCAGGAGTATGATACATTGAGCGGATTTGTAATCGGGCAGCTCGGCTATATACCTCCGGTTGAAGGCCAGCCTTCCATTGAAGCTGAAAATATTGTGTTCACGGTTGTCGAAATGTACGATAAACGGATTATGAAAGTGAAGGTCGAGGTTAAGGAAGAAACCGATTTGCCGGAGTAATAAATCGATTGCTTCTTGTCGTATATTAAAAAAATAGCATAAAAGTGAAGCTATCTAATTTCTCTGGGATTGTGGGACTGGATAGCTATTTTTTCAAGCTCAATTTTCATAATGTTTAAAACAGTTAGATTAGTTGTACTAACTTAAAAACCTCTCCCATATACTGCAATTAGAACATGACGAGGAGGGTTTATATGGAATTTCATCAAGTCTATGATCCGATGGGAAATTCATTTTTTTCTACGTTGCTAGCGGCTATTCCAATCCTGACACTACTATATTTGCTTGCATTTCATCCTCATAAAGATAAGCTTGGCAGAACCCATTACGGGATTGCTGCTCCGCAAGCGGCGCTTATTGCCGGAGTGGTCACCATTCTTATGGCAATACTGCTGGTAGACATGCCTGTTTCTTCTACTTTAGCCGCATTTGGTTATGGTTCTTTTTTTGGCATGATTCCGATCGGCTGGATTGTTGTGGCTGCAATGTTTTTGTATACGATTACATTGGTTACTGGTCAATTTGACATTGTGAAATCATCCATTGTTTCTTTATCTTCTGACCGGCGTATCCAAACACTTCTGATCGCTTTTTCCTTTGGTGCTTTTATTGAAGGTGCTGCAGGCTTTGGCACTCCGGTAGCTATAGCGGGAGCACTGATGGTTGGGCTCGGTTTTCGGCCCATGGCGGCAGCTGTCCTCTGTTTGATTGCAAATACAGCTCCGGTTGCGTTTGGAGCAGTAGGAACTCCGATCATTACGTTGGCGACTGTCACCGGTCTTCCAGAAATGGCGTTGTCGGCAATGGCAGGGCGTCAGCTTCCTTTTTTCTCAGTGCTCGTGCCATTTTGGCTTGTTACCACCATGGTATTTATGCATAAAGGAAAATGGAAACAGGTTTTAGAGATTTGGCCCGCCATTTTGGTTACAGGTGTCACATTTGCACTAACCCAATTTTCTGTTTCCAACTTTATCGGACCGATGCTTGTTGATATTTTAGGAGGAATTATTTCTATTATTGCGTTAATTTTACTTCTCAAAGTATGGCAGCCTAAAAATAAATTTTATCTGCCTGGAGAAGAGGAGGCTATAAAGTCTCTTGAACAGCAGGAAACTAAGTATAAATCAGGAGAGGTGGCCAAGGCTTGGGCGCCGTGGGTCTTCCTGACGCTTTTTGTCTTCATGTGGGGCCTGCCACAATGGAAGGGGCTCCTGAATTCCTTAAATATTTTTGGTATTAAGTCATTGTATAGTATTCCCGTTCCTTTTTTGGATCAACTAGTTTTCAGGACCCCGCCTTTAGCAAATGAGTTGGTCCCGGAGGCTGCGATCTTCTCATTTAATTGGCTTTCGGCGGCCGGTACAGGAGTATTTTTTGCGGCAGTCATAAGCGGTTTGTTCCTGCGGATGAACAGTCAACAGTGGAAGCTCTCTGTCATACGAACGGCGCAGCGAATGAAAACACCCTTGATTACGATTGCTTTGGTTTTGGGATTAGGATTCACAACGCGCTATTCAGGCTTAGATGCGATTCTCGGTCTTGCCTTTACGAAAACAGGCGTATTTTATCCTTTCTTCGCCGCGATGCTGGGTTGGCTGGGAGTCTTCCTAACCGGGAGCGATACTTCTTCAAATGCATTGTTCGGAAGCATGCAGCGAATTACAGCAGAGCAGTTGGGCCTCGATCCCGTGCTTATTGCCGCATCCAACTCAACGGGGGGAGTTATGGGGAAAATGATTGATGCCCAGAGCATTGTCGTCGCAACCGCTGCCTGCTATGAGGATCGCAACGAAGGAGCTAATGCAGTAGGGCCAATATTCCGGGCGGTCTTTTTCCACAGTCTTGCCCTGGGCGCTTTAATGGGAGTTTTAGTCATGCTGCAAGCGTACGTGTTTCCTTGGATGATTCCGGCATATTGATCTTAAAATGATAGGCTGTTTTTACGGGATCATGGCTGGATAGTGATTTTGTGAAAAGATGGACTAATAAATCATTGAGGCAAATTCCCTATGGATTTTGCCTTTCTCTTTTAAAATATTGCGCTAATTTTTTAAAAAACACGGTATAATTAGGGAAAATTCACACTTTTAGAAAAGCTAAGAGGCGAAAATAAAATGCAGAAATTATCCGAATGGGGAATGAATTATTTAAACAATCTCAACCTGCCGTTGGGAAGTCCGTCATACCGCTATTTAGAACGTATTTGTCATGCGCATTTAACAACGATTCCGTTTGAAAACATCAGCAAATTGCTCTATTTCCGTGATAGGCAGCAACTTGGTTTTGCAATTCCTCCTTTTGATATGTTTGTTGAAAACTATCGTCAATTTCATTTTGGCGGGACTTGCTATTCTTTAAACTCAAATTTGATGTCCTTATTAAAAGAAATCGGGTTTGCCTGCTATCATATTATGCTTGGAAAGGAACATATCGGGATCATTGTCGATGTTGAGGGAGAAAGAGTATATGTGGATTGTGGTGCCGCAGCTCCTTTTTTCAAACCAGTAAGGTTCGAAAATGATCCAAATAACGTTTCTCAATTTGGAGACGATAAGGTTCAGTTATTAAGAGTTGATGGAGAAAAACATCAATATAAATATGTTCGTTATACGCAGGGCAAGCAAAGCGGAAATACATGGGAGTTCAATTCCAAGAAAGCATTTGAGCTTGCTGATTTTAGTCATGCAATAGAAAAGTCCAATCAGCCGGGTGCCACTTTTATGTCAATTTTACGATGCCAGTTGTGGCAAACCGAGAAAGATAGGAGCGTATCCCTCGTGAACAATCAATTTTCAATTCGATACGCAAACGGAAACACCATCAAAAAAACACTAACATCAGCTGGGGAAATTGAAAAAGTAATCACTGAAGAATTCCTGCTGCCTAAATTACCGGTGGCTCAGGCAATTGATGTGTTGAAGGAATTGAAGGTTGATATTTTTTCAGGAAAGTAATGAATCGAGAAGGAGCAGTTTCTAAACACGATAATGGCGTATACTCTAAACAATAATCTTAATTATACTTAACGAACTTAAGTTGATAAACGATGATAGGTTAAGGAGTAAGTTCTCCTCGATAAAAAAAGAGACCGGTCAGGGTCTCTGCTGTGAATGATTTTTTATCCAAGCCGCAATATATGTTAAGTCAGGCTTTTCCACAACCATTTTTACTGTAAAATCTTCTGCTTGTTTTTCATCTACATGTAGTGTGTATCCATTGATCCATAAAAACTGGTGTAGACAAGCAAAAGTTGTTCTTTTTTTCCCGTTATGAAAAGGATGATTTTGTGCCAAGCTTTCGAATAACGCAGCGGCTTTTTCTTCAATATTCGGATAAGCATCATTTCCAAAAACTGAAGCCTTTGGCCTGTTAATGGCACTATCCAACAATTCAGCAGATTTTACGCCAATGGTTTCTTCGGGTGTGTACTTTCTAATTACAACACCATTTAAAAAGATAGCCTGCTTATGTGTAATATATTTCGTCATCACTCAGATTCCTAACTTTTACGGTCTGCCAGGTTTCGCAGTGTTTTATCGTATTTTTTAAACATCTCTTGCATACCCTCAAGAAAATCCTGATCTATATCTTCAAATCCTTCCATGTTTAACAATCGTTTCTTTTCAAAGGAAACCTTCCCGTTCTTTTCAATATTAAAAATAACTTCGTCTCCTTGTTTCACATTTAAATGCTCTAATACCTCGGCAGGAAATGTCACGCCTAAGCTGTTTCCAATTCGAGTAACCTTTCTTTCCACAGGTTTCACCGCCATTTTAGTCATAATAAGTTTCATTCCTCATTATTAGCATATGCTGACAGAGGTTATAACAGTTTATTTTATTTTACTGTTATAACTATTATAATCCTTTTACACCTTTAGATTTGTATGTAAACTAAGAGATATAAAGATTCTGAATTGCAGCATGTGTGAAAAATATAAAACGAGGCGCTAATTGATTAGTTTTTTTCTGAACAGAATACTGCTGTTAGTACACAAAATCACCATAAATTTTTTGCAGGGTATTTGCCTTTTGATATAGAAGGTTTTTGAAAGCAAATGAAAGGAGTGAAAATATATTGATTGTAAAAAGACGGACCGTTCCATTAAAAATTCAAGTTGGCGAGGCATTGCTAAGGAGGCTTCCTGAAGGAGCTTTTTCCCGGGAAGAGTTGCAGGGAGATTTGGAAAGAAGGAGAGCAGGCTATTGGGGAGAACAGTCTATAGATCACTATTTAAGCTTCCTGGATGAAAAGAAGTATCTTATTTTTCATGATTTAAATCTCCCCAGGGGTGAGTATACGTTCCAGATTGATACGCTCCTCCTTACAGCCAATCTAGCGATTATTTTAGAAGTCAAGAATATTGCGGGCACATTATTTTTTGATCAGCTATTTCACCAGTTGATTCGGACGAATGCGAATGGTAAAGAAGAAGGCTTTCCTGACCCAATTACACAAGCAAGCCTGCAAAAATATCAACTGAACGAATTTTTGCACGAACTGCAGGTACCTGATATACCGATAGAATATGCAGTAGTGATTTGCAATAAACACAGTATTTTAAAAACAAATCCCGGCCAAGAGAAGATTTTTCGAAAGGTATTCAAAACTCCCCATCTCCTCAACTGGATTCAAGCCTTGGAAAAAATGTATCCGAAAGAAGTCCTCTCGTCAAAAGAACTTCGTAAAATCAGCCGCCAATTGATCAAAAAAAATACCCCTCCAAGAAAACTTTTTCTTGATCGCTACCTTACTTCAAAAGATGAGTTAATAACCGGCGTTTATTGCCCTTTTTGTTTTTATATTCCCATGCAGCGAATGAAAAGACACTGGCATTGTCCGGATTGCAGCACGAAGTCTCGAGATGCCCACATGCTTGCATTGCGTGATTATTTTTTGCTGATTGATTCGAAAATAAGCAACCAGCAATTTCGTGATTTTGCACAACTGTCATCAAGAGATATTGCATCGCGATTGCTCATTTCCACAAATTTTCCCAGCTCGGGCACGACAAAAGGAAGGTTCTACTTCCCGCCAGCAGATTTATTTAATGTTACAATTTTAGATAAAAAGGGTTTCGCTTAATTAATTTGAATTTCCGCTTAATTAATGATTTTTTCGCTTAATTATTGGTGCGAACGCTTAATTAATGCCTCGTTCCGCTTAATTCTAGTCAATTTCCGCTTAATTATTTTTTCACGACTGATAGAGGTTTTATGGGTAGCGAGTTAACCCCCCAAGAATAGTGAGTTGTCCAATTGCCATTTCAAAAATGACTCAGGAACGACAAAAAGCTGCACGATTCATAATGAATTGCACAGCTTTTTGTGTCTTTTTGTCCTGATTTTTAGAAAATTAGCTTTGGCATCTTGCAGGTTACAGAATGTTTAACTCGGACAGCGCATGCCGATTGATAAAAAACTAATCTGTAAAAAAGTTCTCCGTATAATAAGGATGCGCTTCGGGGTTAAAGGCGACTCCGACACCGAGAAATTCGTATTCTGGTTTTAAAATATTTTCTCTGTGCCCAAGTGAGTTCATTAGCCCTTCGTGTGCAAAAATGCTGCTGAATTGGCCTGAAGCAAGATTTTCTCCTGCAACTGTAAAGGAAATGGCGTCCTCTTCCATGCGGTCGAATGGGGACTGGCCTTCAAGATTGGTGTGGTTGAAATAATTGTTGTCGGCCATATCCACACTGTGTTTGCGTGCCGTTTCTTTTATTTGGTCGTCCCATGTTAAAATTGGCAGGTTATGATGAACTCTCGTCGCATTAGTTAAGTCAAACAATTGATACTCAAAGCCTTCCCTCAACTGTGGGCTTTCCGCCGCGTAAAAATCCTGCTTCGCTTGTTCAAGCTCTTTACTGATGATTTGCATGGAGGTAACGGTATTGTTTTTGTGGATATCATAGAAAATAGTTACATAGTTGTTATCCAGCAAAAACACATCATAGTCCCTTTTCTCTTGAAACTGAAAATAAACCAGCCCTTTGCGGATTTGTGATAATGGCTCCCCTAATTGTGCGAGAACCGTTTCTTTCGGGGTCCCGAGCTTAATGTCTTTTGTTGATGTAATTAAATCCTGGCTCGTGTATAGTCCAGCCACTTTATCATTCTCATCATACGCCAACATGAAAAAGTTTTGATAGCTGTCATGGTAGGCGTTCCATTCGGTTCCGTATTCATTGGCAGTTGACCGTTTCGGAGCTCCGATTTGTTGTTCAACCGCTTCCTTTGAATCTCCAATTTCAATATTGTAGACCGAGAACATTTGCTTAGCGGGAGCAGACAGATTGGGTTTTTCAAGCTTGTTAATCGGATCTGGCTGTTCGTTTTGCCGGGGTTGTTCTGCAACTCCATTCAATTGTCCAGCCAGTTGATTTATTTCATCGTACAAAGTATCAATAGCAGCGGAAAAATCTATTTTTTCTATATTCGAGCGAATATCGTCGATAACTGGTGCTTTATATAATTGTTTATCATAGACAGTCCATATTAAAAATAAGCATAATAAAAAAACAAAAAACCGTCTCAACTCATCGCCCCCATTTCTTAATTTTTGGAATGAATAAGCTGGTCACCCTCAACTGCTATATAACAACAAAGGGACGGATAATGCAACAATAATACCCTATTATCATATTAAAAGCTAATGGAAAGAGATTAATGTGTACGTTTTACGATAAAAAAGAAGCAGGGATCTGCTTCTTTTTTAAAACTCACCATCCGCTTGCGTAAATGGGATGTTCAGCCTGTTTTCGACTGCACGCAGCCGCTGGTTTAAGCGTTGCAGCCGCCGCGTATGGCGTTCATCATTTTGATTTATCCTTTGAATTTCCTGGTTAATGCGGCCGATCTCTCTATTCAACCGGGTAATCTCCTGGTTTTGCCGGTTGTTTTCCCTGTTTAGCCGTTCGTTTTCTCTTGTCTGTTGTTCACTTTGCCTTTCGAGCGCTGCCACTCTTCGTTCGAGGGCCGGCTGTCTCTCATAGTCATACTGCGGGTGCATATACGGATCGTAATTCGCTGTGAATTCGTCAGGTTGCTGGGGGACATATCCGGGATAAAATTCATAAGGGTTCATAAAGCATCTCTCCTTGATATTTTTATAGAGGGGGGCTATACTCTTTTACGGGAATTTCCCGTTCGAGCATGATAAATCTCTATAAACTATGCACGTTTGTGCCGGGTGACTGGGCGAATAACTTTATAAATACCCCGGATTTTTAATGGTTTGACAGAAGGAGTATTTTTGGTGATGATCAAGAAACAAGCCGCCAATACGCGTTGTATTAGAAAGGACTGGACGAATTGTATTTAACCATAAAAGAAACAGCGGAATTTTTATCCGTTCCGGAAACATACGTTGAAAAGATGGTACAGAACAATCAAATTCGCGCTATCCATGATGGAGAACAAATTTTAATCAACAAGGAACAATTCAACACACATCTAAAACAAATGGAGAAATATAAGGAACTAATCGAAGAAGTACTAAATGAACCTATTCCTGAGGATTTGGATATCAAGGATGAAGATTAATATACTAACTGTCATGAAAAGCAGGACCCATACACACAATGGTCTCCTGCTTTTTTTGTTGGATCGATGCACTAGATTAATGACTCACGCTTTCCTGGTTCATAATAACTTTGGATCGGATTTGCTTTGTTAAATGACTTAATAAACCAAATCCTATGGCCCCGGCCGCCGCCAAAACAAGCCATGGCCAATTGCGGTCTTGCAGGCTATTTGTAAAATATGCACCAAAATAGTTCCCGCCGGTTGCTCCGAGTGCAAAGGAGATCTCAAAAAAACCAAAATATGTAGCATGAAACTTACTCCTTGTGAAATTGGAGACCGCTAGATCAGAGGAAGGCAGGACCAATGTTTCACCGATTGTGAAAAATAGGATGCATGCTAAAAGCCAGTATGGAGAAGCATTCAAACTTATTGCAGCAAGAGCCAGTAACATGATCAGGAAGCCGGCTTTTATCAACTTTAATGAATTAAACTTCTCATAGAAACGTCTGAATAACACCATAAATATAAGCCCGGTGATAGCGTTTACCGTAATGACTAGACTAACCATCTGCTCACTATGGCTGATGTTGTACATATGCAGGGGAATTGAAACTGTTAGCTGCGCAAACATGAACCAAAAAAACGTCATCGCAAAGCAATAATATAGAAATAATTTGTTTTTCTTAATGTCGAGCATCCCTTTCAAAAATGATTGTTGTTTCTGTGTAATACCATTTGCATTAATTTTCACCGACTGGAACAACGACAATATGTAAAAGATGAAACCACTGAATATAAAAGGATAGCTTGGATTAAAAAGCAGGAGAAAGCTTCCCAATAACGGGCCAATAATCGCGCCGGCATTGAGACAAATATTCAAATATGAAAATGCCTTTCTTCGAATCGACTCATTTGATTCAGACGAAAAAAACGCCATTGCTGAGGGCTCATACGAAGCGGAGCCCAATCCTATTAAAACGGCAGCAACAATTAGGACATAAAATGATTGGGACGTGCCCAGCATAAGCAGACCTGTTCCTCTTATCAACAATCCGCTAACCATCATCTGTTTATATCCAAACCTGTCTCCCAATCCTCCCGCAACGACGGGGACTCCTCTGGACACAATCGTGAGTAAAGATAGAATAGTTCCTGTTTCTAATGCAGAATAATGAAGATTAAGAGAAAGATGGATGGCCAGAAATGACATGACCGCGAACCCTGCTACATTCATCAAAAAAGCAGACAGTAAAATGACCTTTAAGTCTTTATGCATATACTCCCTCCATTTGTAACCATCATTAACTTATGATGGTTACGTGTCTTTTATGGTAAAATATTTTCAGGAACAATGCAACCAGTAAATTTGAATGGTGGTTACCTATATGAAAACTAGTGAAGATGCACAACAACTCTTATTATTTTTAAATACATGGGAAATTCCCAATCATGATCGAAAACCGAAAGAACATTTTCAGACAAAACAGCAATTGCTTGAATTCGCCAAAACTCAAATCGGATTTACCAGCGAAATCGATAGTTTGGAAGAAGCAGTGTCTTTTAGAAAAGATGTTAGACAAACGATTGAATCGGGCGAAGCAGACTATATCAATGCCTGGATTATCAAAAGAGGCCTGCAATTCAGAGTTCACCGTATCGATGCCAAAGAACGATTCTCACCATGGTTCACATCAGAAAAGGATAGCTTGATTGACTTCATGTTGACGAATATGATGGAATTGATCGTTTCTGGATCTTTCCAGCGCATAAAAATATGTCCGGATTGTAAATGGGCATTTTTTGACCAGTCAAAAAGCGGGACAAAAAAGTGGTGCAGTATGAACGTAAACAGTCCATCCGGACGGGCTTGCGGGACGATTGCGAAAGTAAGACGGTTCAGGAATAAAGAGAAATAACCATAAAATCCGCAGTATACAAAATCAAGTGATCATATCAAGGGAGAACACAAATGAAACTGTCCAATTTCGAAGATTTTATTGAAGATGTCATACTTGAGCGGGGCCTGGATTATTTTCAGAACGGACGGGTTGAAACTGTAATAGAAACCACCGATGGTTATACCGTTGAAATAAACGGATCAGATTATTACACGGTCGAAATCTATCTTGGACATGAAGATCAGGTTGTTGATTCATTTTGTGACTGTCCCTATGATTGGGGTCCCCATTGCAAGCATATAGCAGCTGCCCTGTTTGCGATCCGGAAGAAGGAACTGAAGCCGAAAAAAAGTAATAAGAAGAATGCGGCCAGGAATATAGCAAAGTTTTCAACTTTGCCTGGACGGTGAAGAGACTGATGCTGATTATCGTGGCCTCGTGAACGAGTGGAAACGAAGTCGTTATCAGGCATATGAGCTGCTTAATGATGTTGCAAATCAACGTGAATTAGCGTATGACCTTTTATTTCAGCAGGATTATGATTATTTTTTGAAGCTAAAAGAACTCTATCAACCTGAAGAGTGGGACGATGTTCTTGATAAGATTATTAAAGATTTTGACTCATCCTACCAGTCTTCCGTTTATGAGAAAATCTTGATCGAAGAGAATTTAACATCCAAGCTGCTGGAATATTGCCAGCGCCATCCTTCCTATATCACCGATTTATATCCGCAACTGACCGGTGAATTCAGTGAGGAAGTAGATGCACTGTTTAAGGATTATATTGAACAGTCAGCAGCCGAAGCTTCAAACAGGAAGAAATACTATAATGTTTGCCGGATTATCAAACTGTATAAAAAAGCGTGCGGAAAAATCAAAGCTGACGGGCTCATCGAAGCTCTAAAACAAAAATACGAGAGGCGGCCGGCCTTTGTGGACGAGCTGGGGAAGATTAAATGATAGGAGAATAGCAGTGAGCAGAAAGGATATTGAAAAGAAAGTATATAGCTGTGCTTCAGAACTTCTACATGAAAAAGGATACGTCAGTCCTGTCGATCTGCTTGTGAAAATGGACCGGCTGACCAAAAAACAAGTGGAAGAGTGGAGATTCGGGAAGATTCCGTATTTAGAGAGGGTGACGATCGGAAATCTTTCAAAATTAAATCATGCTCTCCAGACATTAAAAGAGTTTGCAAGAAAAGAAGAGCTTAAATCATCGAAAACAGTATATATGCAATGGGGGAAAGGCGCAAAGCGCCCGCTTCGTTTTTCCAAAACAGGGAATCCACATTTGGAGGAGATGTATTCTACTCATTATGTAAAAAAGCAAATTTGACGGGTGATTCCAGAAGAAAACTTTTCTTCTGGAATTTTTTTTTATCCAAATTGGTAACTGGAACCATAAATGTTATAATGAAAATTGACAATTTTCATACATTTACTTTAGGGGAGGTGGGAGCGTGTTTAATTGGAGACTAGTAACGCTTCTGCTTAGCGGGATCGGGATTTCGACGCTGGGCGATTTTATTTACTTGATCGCTATCAATCTGCTGGTATATGAAATGACCCAATCGGCAACAGCTGTAGCCGGGTTATGGATTGTCGGGCCGATCACCTCGATCCTGACAAATTCGTGGAGCGGGAGTATTATAGACCGGGCAAATAAGAAAAAGATTATGATTATCGCTGATTTGGCCAGGGCAGCCGGCGTCGGGATTATTCCATTTGTTTCAAACATTTGGACCATTTATGTCTTGCTGTTCCTCATCAGCGTTGCGAGAGCTTTTTTTGCTCCGTCATCGACCACGTACATAGCAAAACTTATTCCCGTCAATAAGCGAAAAAAATTCAATTCAATCAACAGTTTGGTGACTTCAGGGGCGTTTATCGTCGGTCCTTCCATTGCAGGTGCGTTGTTTTTAATCGGTTCAGTGAAAATAGCGATTCTGTTGAATGCTGTTTCATTCCTCATTTCCGCCTTCATCATCATGTTTTTGCCTGACACAGATCAACAGGCAAATCCCGCTGAAGTGAAGAAAGGCAGCTATGAAACGCTCCGGGATGATTGGAAAGAAGTGATCCAGTTTGGAAGGGAAAAGTCGTTTGTGCTAGCTATCTATGCCTGTTTTCTCGCATTTGGCTTATTTTCGTTAACGCTGGATTCCCAAGAAGTTGTCTTTATTCAAGATGTAGTCGGGTTAACAGAAACGGATTATAGCTTTCTTGTCAGTATCACCGGAATAGGCTACTCACTTGGTGCTTTCCTGGTCACCGTGGCAACACGATTTTTAAGCATTAAACATTTGATTGCAGGCGGAATGCTAATGGTCGCAATCGGTTATCTCATTTACGCACTTTCCAATTCATTTGTTGCCATCGCGATTGGCTTTACAATCCTCGGTTTTTTTAACGCTTTTTCAAATACCGGCTTTAGCACTTTTTATCAAAATAATGTTCCGATTCATCTGATGGGAAGAATGACAAGCGTTATCGGAGTGATTCAAAGTGGCGCGCAAATCGTATTCTTGTTGTTGATCGGTGTATTGGGTGATATTTCCCCCCTCCGCTACACAATCGTCATCCTCGCCGGTTTGAACATGATCCTTTCTGTTTTTATTGTTATCCTCGTTGCCAAGCCTGGAAAACAGGTTTATTTTTCAGTGGGAAAAGAAGAAACAGTAGAATACTAAACTTGATAAATAGAGGTGACTGATTTGAAAGATAACGGCTCCCAATATTACGACAATGACGATTTTTTTCGTAAATATACTTTAAAAAGAGAATCAAAGGATAATGCCAATGATACAATTGAAAAACCCATTTTTCAGGAGTTGGTTGGAAATGTTTCCGGTTTATATATACTTGACTTAGGCTGTGGGGATGGGAAATATGGAGTCAAATTGCTTCAAGCTGGTAGTGCGGGCTACCTGGGTCTGGAGGGTTCGAACAATATGTATAACCTGGCAGTAAAGAACCTGGAAATATTTGAACATGGCAATGTGGTGCATTCTACCCTGGAGGATTACGATTTTCCGGAAAGCAGATATGATCTCGTTGTCTCTCGACTGGTGCTTCATTACATAGAAAATATCGACACCCTTTTCGAGAAAATCTATTGCTCTTTAAAGGATGGGGGAAGATTTATTTTTTCAATTGAACATTCTGTTATCACATCAACTCTTCAGACGGTTGGACAAAGAACAGGCTGGTTAGTCGATCAGTACTTTAGCGAGGGCATCAGGGATCAAATATGGTTGGATCCACAGGTGTACAAATATCATCGAACGATTGAAACTTACTTTCTCGCATTGCAAAACGTGGGATTCAATATAGAAAAATTAAGAGAATCAAAACCGCTACGGCAACATTTTAAAAATGCCGATATATATGAAAGAAGATTAACAATTCCGTGGTTTTTATTCATGGCGGGAAAAAAGTAAAATGCCTCCTGCTTTGGAGGAATTATTTTTGAAAAGGAAAAAAGGGATTTTTCTTTCGAATGTCGAAATATTCATACACACTTATTTGAGAGGAGCTTGTTAATGGGTAATCACAACTTGGATGCACTATGGAGTCATACAAAGGAACTGGTTCCTGACTCTATCGAGACACTAAAGGAATATTTAAGATTTCCGACCGTTTCTGCACAAAATACAGCTATTCCAGAAACGGTTCAATATGTAGTCAAAATGATTAAAGAGGCTGGCGGGGAGGCGAAAATTCTCGACGATTTAGGCGGAAATCCTGTTGTCTATGGATTCTTTGCCGCCGGGTCTAATGGAGATTCCAGCAAAACACTCCTGTTTTATAACCATTATGATGTCCAGCCGCCTGATCCATTGGATGAATGGCATTCTGAACCGTTTAACCCTGCCGTTGTTGACGGCATTCTATA
This sequence comes from Bacillus sp. V33-4, assembly GCF_002860225.1. NCBI lineage: Bacteria > Bacillati > Bacillota > Bacilli > Caryophanales > Bacillaceae > Bacillus > Bacillus sp. V33-4. Next base: position 16,945 of record NZ_PGVC01000027.1, on the reverse strand, counting down.
TGCCCGAGGGGTAGCCGATAATAAAGGCGACCTGGTTGCCCGCTTAACTGCTCTGAAGGTTTTGCAAAAAGCAGAAGGCGGACTGCCGTGCAATGTCAAATTCCTGATCGAGGGTGAGGAAGAAATCGGAAGCCCAAATCTTGCTCCTTATCTTAAAAACTATCAGGACTTATTTCAAGCAGACGCCTGTATTTGGGAATTCGGCGGCAAAGATGAAAATGAGCGGATCAACATGGTTGCAGGGGTAAAAGGGATGGCCTATTTAGAGTTGACATGTGTCGGTGCAGCTATTGATATGCACTCATCTGTTGGAGCGTACGTTGACAATGCGGCATGGCGGTTAGTCCAGGCATTGGCCACGATGAAAAACCAGCAAAACGAAATATTAGTCGAGGGATTTTTTGATGGGATAACAGCGCCGACCGACGCAGAAAGGCAAGCGGTTCAAGCCCTGCCTTTTGATGAGAAAGCGGTAGGAAATCTCTATGGACTTACAAGACCGCTCATCACCGCAGCTAACGGAGAAGATCCAAGAGAAGCGATGGTGTTTCAGCCGACAATGACGATTTGCGGCCTGGTCAGCGGCTATACGGGTGAAGGTTCGAAGACGGTTCTGCCTAAAAGCGCCAAAGCGAAGCTCGACTGCCGGTTGGTGCCTGGCCAGGACCCGGATCATATTGAGGAATGTGTTAAAAAACACTTAATCAAGCATGGCTTTACTGATATTGAAGTAACCTCAGTAAACGGGCAAAAAGCATACCGCTCAGATTTTAACCACCCATTTGTGGCTCACGTACTGAAAACGGCTAAAGAAGTCTACCAACATGAAGGCGTGCTTGCGCCCAACTCAGCCGGAACCGGTCCGATGTATGACTTCGGGAAATACTTGAAGCTGCCGATTGTCAGCACCGGTGTGGGTTGGCTAGAATCGAAGGCGCACGCACCAAACGAATCGATTCGCCTTCAAGACTTTGAAGAAGGCGTTGTCCACATGGCTCATATGCTGTCAGGATTTGCAAAGGCACTTCAAGCGGACCAGGAAAGTGTGGAAAGTCTATAATCATACTAAAAGCATTCTACTTTTTTTTGGTAGAATGTTTTTTTCTAAAAAAGGTTAAAAAACATTTTATATACTGGAAAAACTTGTTCTCTCCAAACAAACCTACTCGTTGGATATCCAGATACAGTGAATTTAGCGAAAAAATGCAGGGATTTAAGCGAAACCTCGTTATGATATAAGCGAAAGTCTTCTGAATTAAGCGAAAACGGGTTTTATTTAAGCGAAACAGTATTAATCCTATTTCTGCAGGAAATGCCATTATATCTTCTATAGTGATTCTTCCCCATAGCGAACGCACTAAATTTTACATGAAACCCATCAAATAGAATGAATGGCCTACATTTTTCGGTAATATTTACCCTTATTTTAATATTCTAAATATTGTAATATCTACTAGACTATCATTCTTGTTAGGAGGGAATTGAATGAAAAAGCCAATTTTATTGGCAGCTTTGATAGCTGCATTATCTTTTAGTGCAGTTGGGTCGCCTGCTGTTTTAGCAAAATCAACTGAAACCGCTCACAATCAGTGGGATCATAAATTTGAGCAAATAGTCAGCAAGAGGATAAACGTTGATAATATTTATAACAATATTGATTATCTATCAAAAACACCGCGTGTCGCAGGAACTGAGTCCGAGAATAAAGCGGTCGAATTCATTAACAGTCAATTTAAAAAATACGGATATAAAACCGAAATACAAGAGTTTAAGTTTATCGGTTATACGCCTCCTGATACGGTCGAACTTAGTGTAGATGGTTTCAGCGGCGATCTGCAGCCAGGAGCCTTTACCTTCTCTGTGAACGGGGATGTTTCAGGACAGTTAGTAAGTGCGGGTTTAGGAAAAAAAGATGAGCTGCAAAATCTCGATTTAACCGGGAAAATTGCTTTTATTAAACGCGGTGAAATTCCTTTTGCCGAAAAAGTGTTGAATGCTGCTGAAAAGGGAGCTGTCGGCGTCGTTATTTATAACAATGTTGATGGCCCTTTAAATGGAACGCTTGGGACGGCGAATGATAAATATGTGCCGGCTGTTTCATTAAGCAAGTCCGAAGGAGAATCGCTTGCCTCCCTGCTAAATAATGGCCAAACATTGACAGCTGCTTTAACAATTGCAGGAGCCGAGTCGGGTGAGAGAACTTCCCATAACGTAATAGCAACAAAACCGCCGACATCGAAAAAGAAATCTACTAATGAAATCATCGTTCTCGGGGCACATCACGATTCGGTCGCCGGTGCTCCAGGCGCCAATGATGATGCATCAGGAACGGCAATGACGTTAGAGCTGGCACGCGTTCTTAAGTCTATTCCGACCGACACCGAAATCAGATTTATTACGTTTGGGGCGGAAGAAGAGGGTCTTCTTGGCTCCAGACATTATGTGAATAATCTGCCTGAAGACCAACTAAACCGGATCGTCGCAAACTTCAATCTTGACATGGTTGGAAGCAAAGATGCGGGAGACCTGATCATGCTTACACTTGATGGAAAGCCCAATCTGGTTACAGAATTGGCCCAGGCTTCCAGCACGAGATTTAATGGACAGCCAACACCGTACGCACAGGGCGGAAGAAGTGACCATGTGCCATTTGCGGAAGTTGGTATTCCGGCGGCTCTGTTCATTCACGACCCGGTTGAGCCGTGGTACCATACTCCAGACGATACAATTGATAAAATCAGCAAGGAAAAGCTGCAGGATGTTGCTGAAATCGTCAGTGCCGCCATCTACGATCGCGCAAAATACGATATAAAATGGCCAAAACCGAAAAAATCGAAGAAACAAAAGGCAGAGGAACTATATTACGAACAAAGTATTAAATAAGACTGAGATAAGGATAATCCCTTCAGTGGCACTACCGCTGGGGGATTTTTTCTGTGATTGCATATCTGAGGCAGACTATTTTAATATATAACTTGTTTTTTCTGGCTATTTTTAGATGGGGCTATGAGAGCGGCTGCTTTTATGGCTCATGAAGACCAAAACTGATTCGGAAAATAGGGAAAGAGGTCTTCATAGGGCTCATGAAGACCCAAACTCATTTGGAAAATAGGAGAAATGGTCTTCATAGGGTTGATGAAGGCCAAAACTCATTTGGAAAATAGGAGAAATGGTCTTCATAGGGTTCATGAAGGCGACAACTTATAGGAAATATGAGAGAAGTGAGCTATGAATACCATAAAGTAATAAATTATTGTCGGGAAAAGCTCTGTCTACTTTTAAAATATGAAACTCCGTAAATCAATAATTCACTTACTATAGAATCCCGCAGTTCATTGATTTTTAGAGAGTGTCAGTTGCAATAGTACGTTATTTTAAAAAATTAATAGTATATAATGAAGTGTGTTTTTATTTTTCGAATGTTGGATTCACCGTTCAATTAAGTATCTGGGAGTTGAGATTTTGGGAGAAATATTAATAGCATTCATACTGGGAATTGTTGAAGGGTTAGCGGAGTTCCTGCCTATTTCTTCTACAGGTCATTTGATATTGGTAGGACATTTGCTCGGATTTGAGGGGGAGAGTGCGAAAACTTTTGAGATCGTCATCCAGCTGGGGGCCATTCTTGCGATTTCGGTTTTGTACCGCGGGCGTCTAGTTTCTTTATTCAACATCAAGCCCATATTTCGAAAAGAACAGAAATTCAATGCGATACATATCATTCTGGGTGTGTTACCTGCAGTGATTGCAGGTTTATTATTGCATGACGTGATCAAAACATATTTGTTTCAGCCGTCCACAGTCGTGATTGGACTTGTCGCAGGAGCGATTCTGATGATTTTTGCGGAAAAGAAGAAACCAGAGCCGACTTCTTTTTCATTGGATGATTTAACTTACCGGCAGGCCCTAACCATTGGCTTGTTTCAATGTCTGGCCGTCTATCCTGGTTTCTCAAGGGCGGGATCGACGATTTCGGGAGGGTTGCTTGCAAGAGCCAGCTATAAAGCAGCATCGGAATTTTCTTTTTTGATTGCGATCCCTGTTATGATTGGTGCAACGGGATTGGATTTATTAAAAAGTTGGGATTATTTGAGCGCAAGTGATATTCCAATGTTTGCGGTAGGATTTATTACTTCTTTTGTTGTCGCGATGTTAGCAGTGGTAACCTTTTTAAAGCTGCTTGAAAAGTGGGGCTTAACACCATTTGCGTATTATCGAATTGTGTTAGCTATTTTGTTTACGGTATTCGTCTTGCTGTGAAAAAATAGATACGGGTGAAATAGTTTGTTGTTGAAATGAAACCAAAGTCTAGTCACTTTGGTTTTTTTTATGAAAACGCTTTGAAAACGTTAAAGAAATATTCATATCCAGAAGCGAAAATCTGCAGTAAAATTAATATTGTGAACTTATTCACATTCATATGGCATTCATTTGAAAGGATCTGGTTCCATGTCATTTTACCGGCCTGAGCAAATTGTTAAAATTAGTATTGAAAGCGGGGTAAAGAAAACCAAGTACCCGTTGCAGCAAACATTGATATTGGGTTTCCAGGCAGGCGCATTTGTTGCGCTTGGCTACTTACTGTACATACGTGTCACAGCTCCATTGCCGGCGGAGCTGGCTGGTTTAAGTTCCCTGATCGGAGCATCAGTTTTTCCAATCGGGCTGATCCTTACCCTGATTGCGGGAGGGGAGCTGCTGACCGGCAATATGATGGCTGTTCCACTCGCAAGGTTAGCTGATAAAATTGCGACGAAAAAGGTTATTTATAACTGGCTGTTGATTACGGTCAGTAATTTTGCAGGTGCGATTTTTGTTGCTTACATATTTGGCCATGTCGGCGGGCTTACCGAAACAGGTCCTTACTTAGCTAAAACCGTAAGTATAGCCGAGCACAAGCTTTCTGCATCCTATCTTGAAGCGTTTATATCGGGTATTGGCTGCAACTGGCTCGTTGCATTGGCGGTCTGGCTATCATACGGATCAAAGGATATGGCGGGGAAAATGATCGGAATCTGGTTTCCGACGATGGCTTTTGTTGCGATTGGATTCCAGCACGTCGTCGCCAATATGTTTGTCATTCCTGCTGCCATTTTTGCCGGCACATTCACATGGCTCGATTATATTCGAAATCTAGTTCCCGTATTTTTAGGCAATGCAGTGGGCGGTTCCGTCTTTGTTGCGATGGCATACTGGCATGCATACAAAAAGGATAAAACTTGGATACCCGATGAGACCGCTGCCCGCAAGGACACCCTCAAGATCGTGAAAGAGATGTAAAATAACGAAAGCTCTGTTCGAATTTTTTCAAACAGAGCTTTTTTTCGTCATTGATGTTGTTTTGGAAAATACACATTACGTATAGTATAGTTGGTCTATAGTTATAGGTTCAGACGGTACTTTATACAAATGCACAGTTGCATTAGAGGATGAGCGCAATAAAGCAGGAAGACTACCTGTGGATGAAGTTTAGAAATTAATCAAGAGCGATTTGATCTTTGGGTTACATCGAATGAGACAATTGATGAAGGTTGCCAAAAATGCTTTTTTAGACCATCTTGTCAAGGCGCCTCTTGTCCAGGTGAACAACCATGCCCAACTGATAAAAAACATATTAAGAAAGTATTAACAACTATATCAGGAGTTTCTTAAAAATGGAGCATTAAAACATGACTAATTTAAAACCTAAAAATATAGTATCACCTGCATTTTCAATCTCATTAATTATACTGTATATTGGTCGTCTGGTATCATCACTTGGAGACTGGATCGCTTGAGTTTGATTTTCGCAGAACATGCTCCGCATTATATCCCGCTGTTATGGTTAGCTAAGAGTCTTGCTTCATTTTTTTCTGGATTCATAGCGGGGACAATTTCTGATAGATTTGGGCATAAACAAACGGCTATGGTTTCGGATGTACTACGTGCCATAACAGTTGTACTAATGCCTAGTTGTATTGAAATACCGTTTATTCTACTATTATTAGTTTTTATAACGAGTTCTTTGGGTTCCTTTTTCTCCTCATCTCTTAATCCTATAATTTCGAGGATCACAGAGAATGAACCTTCATCACGACACCGTGTAAATTCAATTCTCAGTATGATTGTGCCATTAGCTCAATGATAAATAAAACATTTAAACTCAATGATCATTATTACGGAAAAGTAGATAGTAATTACTCTAAAAGAATTATGGATATTTATAATACTTTAAGGTTTGATAAGAATGAATATGAAAAAATGGAAAAATCAGTATCACATGGAGAATATCAGAATACTAATATTTTGTTTTATAAGGATCAGATTAATTTAATTGATTGGGATTCACTTTCAATTAGACCCCATCTATTTGATATAGTCTCCTCAACTTGTTACTTATGTAGAGATAAACGCGGGGATTTTATAATTAATGCAGAGAAGTTAAAAAGATATTTAGATCAAGAAAATCTAATAAGTGAAGAAATAAATAACCCTAGGAATATTGTGTTTTTAACTTTCATTCCTAAGGAAGATAAAATTGAAAAGTTTTATGTAGCTGGTCATGACCAGTTACATTGGTATTTAGAATGTACACTTGACTCAATGGAGAAATGTTTGAAGTACTTTTAGGTACTAAATTTTGCAAAATTAAAGCATTAAAAACATAAACGTCTACTATTCATTATTTGTTTTAATATTAGCAAGAAATTTAGTATTAATAGGGGGGAATTTGATGGATATTCGCAAATGTTCAAGAGCTTTGATAGTCAATGAATTTAATGAAATTCTTCTTGAGGAATTTGAGTTTAAAGACGTTATAGAAAATAAAGTGTTATGGGTAACTCCAGGCGGAGGTATTAATTTAAATGAAACTCCAGTTGAAGCTTTAAAACGAGAATTAGACGAAGAGCTGGGTATTATTATAGATATTAAAGATATGCCAATATTTGAGCTAGATGTATTAATTGAAGGAAAAAAAGGGTCTTTTATTAGTCGTGAAATTTATTATAAAATTAAGATTCAATCTAATACAAAACTGTCGATACAAAAGATGAGTGAAAATGAAAAAAACACATTTAGAGGATTAAAATGGTGGAGTAAAAAAGAACTGCAAGAAATGGAGGAGTTTGCGCCACGTGATATATTGAACTATTTTTAAGAGAAAGTAAAAAATACCGAGGGGTCCGTAGAAACCAACCAGATAATTCTATATGTAACTTTTTTGAGTAGTGGATATGAAAAGGTCCATTATTCTTTTTTTATTTTTTAAGATTAAAAATTAACCAATAGTGTTATTCAAGTCTGGCAGGGAAGTTTAAGAGTGCATATTTCTGCTTCTTTAATGAAGAGGGCGCGTGTCAATAATCTTCTATGTTTAAGTTCAAGTTAAGCGAGGAATCTCTTCGGGTTTAACATTCTAATTTTAATGAAATCATATTTCCTCATGCAATCAAATTCATTATTGCAACGCACCGCCCTTTAGTGTAACCGCGCGCGAATCGATTGCTTATAATTGGAATTTCCTCCGTCAATAAGGCGGCCCTGCGCTTATTTTTCATGTTTGGTTTCCATCTTATTTGTAACAGTGCTAAAATAAAACTATCAGATATAGTTTATTAAGCTGACAATATGGAGGGATCACGATGAGTGGACAATCGGTAACGATCAGCACTGCAAAAGCTGCGACCGAATTTACGGTGAACAGAATGGCCTGTTATCATCGCGTGAAGGTTCTTGAGGTCATAAGTCCCGGTAACGAGCCCATCTATCTGTTTTTCTATAAAAACCGCTTTATTCTAGGTAAGTCAACGAAAATATCCGACCATTCCCGTTTGAAAAAAGTTTTTACAGAAGGCATTATCTTTTCATCGCCCCATCCGCTTATTGATACGATGCTTCTTCAGCAGCATACCTTCCCATTGAAGTTGGAAAAACAGGTCCAGAACATGCTCCGAAAGCAATATTCTTCACAAGAAACTGCACTCATTCTCTCTTTTTTCGATTCCTTTATGCCAAAACACGCCATCATTGATACAATGAAAGCTTTCTTTTACGAATATCGACGCAATGGCCAGCTCCGCTTTGCTTATCAAATTCTCATGATTATTATTGATTTCGAACCGGAAAATACGTGGGCACAAGAACTTTCCCACCATGTGTATTATCAAAAATATAAGCTCCTTTATGACAGGATAGATCCGGAACAGCATGCGAAAGATTCCCTTTATTCCGAGATGAATGCCTTTTATCAAAAGGAGAGCGAGCCCCATTTTGCTTATTTGCAGACGGTTTTATCGAAGGAAGCCAGATGGCATGACCTGCTCGTCCTATACATCGATCATTTCCGCACATCAAGCTGTCCTGAAGAAAAATATTATGACCAGTTTATACAATTAATTACTGCTCATCTGTCAGAAAAAGAGCGGTCTGTCTTGTTATCGGATCCTTTTCTTAAAAAGGTTGTAAAAGGTAATCGGCTTCAGAAAGAAGTATTTGAAATGATGATTGATATCGGACAATTTGAAGATGCAATCAATCTGATCACTGAACAGCCGCGTTCCAATATTACCGGGCCTCAGCAACAGCAGTTATCCGAATTATTTGAAAAAAACTCTTTGAGCATCAAGAAATTACACTTGGAAAACCTGCGCACATACCTGATTCATGAAACAAGCCATGTCAATTTGGAAAAGATACTCCAAGCGATTATTCCTCTATTATTAAGTGAAAACAGCATCACCTATGTCCATAATTGGCTCCAGCCTTTGTTGGAAATTGAAAATTCCATTCCGACCATGAAATTAATTACGTCGATGTTTATCATTCAAGATGATCCGGATAAGCAGTTTACACTTGGCCAGTATTATCACAAATTTAAACAGTACGAGAAAGCGATAGAGTGCTTTACATGGGAAATGGAATTAAAACCCGACGATCCGAATCCTGTCCAGTGGTTGACAAAGGTTTACCGTGAACTCGGGATGGTTGAAGAATCGAATAATTACCTGTACATCTACTCCAATATGCAAAAAGCTTGAATCGGCAGGTCGCCTTAATTTTGACGCCTAGTCCCGGCTTATAATGAACAATTTCCGCATAAGCCTGCTAGAAATGATTTTTTAAACACGTAATGAGAAACATATTTTCAAAGTCACCCAAGCTGAAAAAGATTGGCAGAACAATTCTTTCAGTAGTTCTGCTATAATTTAGAAATAATAAAGATATGGAACAAGGGTGATGATCTTGAATAAACAAATGAAGACCGGACTGGTGCTTGATGTTGAGACTACAGGACTTAGTCCAAAGTCAGATGAAATCATTGAGCTTGCTGTAAAGTTATTTTCTTATCGTGAGGATACAGGAGAGGTGCTTGAGATCATTGATGAGGCTTCTTTTCTAAGAGAGCCAATCTCAACATCTGCCCGGCAAAATTATGACCAAGCCTTTAAAATTCATGGTATCCCTTATCAATCGGTGATGGGCAAAAGCTTTTATGATGCGAAAGTGACATCATTTTTTTACAGGGCGGATACCGTACTGGCCCATAATGCATCCTTTGACAGGAGTTTTTTATACTGGATGTACCCGGAGGTTAACGATTTAAAATGGTATTGTACAATGAAAGGCGTTGCCTGGAAAGACTATGGTTTTCCCAACAGCAAGCTTCTGACACTATTAAAATCACATAGTATTACCAACTACCAGACACATAGGGCGTTAGATGATATTACATACTTAATGGAATTGCTTAAAAAGATAAGCCCTCAAGGAGCTCCATACCTTAAAGAGGTTCTGCAAAAGCTCCCGATGAGCAAGTATCAACCGGCTGGGGCCAAAAAAAGTTACAAGCGTTCACTTGCTATGGAGGAGAATGGCAGGCATGCAATAAATGAATAACTATTCATAATAATGTAACTTTTTGCAATTTATGTATGATGAGGCTCCTTCACTTTAAGGTCGGAAGTGGGGGAGTGTTGCATTAAATAGGAGCTGTTAAGTGCTTAGAGCATTTTTTTGTTGAACTAAAATTTGATACGAAAGCTATTTATAAAAGCTAAGAATTGTTTTTGTGAATCGAGTAAAATCGTCAAGGTGAAGCTCGATTACTTTTTGAAGAATATTCAGTTGAATAGTTCGATAGTCATGTACAGCGATATTTCTAAATCCAACCATTGCTTTCATTTGTCTGCTTAATTCATCATTAATAATTTTTTGTGAGTGCAGAATGTCAAAAGCATCTCTGCTTGATTGCGGCAAACCAAGCCCTTCTGTGGCAATGATGTGCATGGCGATATCAATACAAGCTTCGCAGGATCTTTGAATATTGAGGATGATCGAGTCCTGCTTTGTAAAATTGTTTAGATTGTCCGGGTTGTCTTTATATTCTTCACGAACCCTCTTTATACAGCGTTCAATAATACTGACTTTATTAAGGATGACATCATTTTTCATAGATAATCCCGCTTTCAAAAATTTTATCTAATATAACCTGCCGTTCTTCGTTGAGCTTTGCATACATTTTTAAAGTCTTCATCTCGAACGCTCTTTTTGCAGCTTCATCAGCACAATAAATCGTTTTTCCCGTTGTAATAATTTGAGCTTGAAAGACGGTGGACGACCGGGACAAATCAATAAGGTCAACATCCCTTTCCGCATAATCAGCGAGCTGCTGAGAGAGAATAAATAAATCGTATGGTGTAACCGACTTATTGCTAAAAAAAGCAATATCGAGATCGCTATTTGGGTTTGCTATTCCTTTCGCTGCCGAACCGAATAGGATAACAAAAACTGGTTCAAGTTCCGTCACCAAAGTGTTTATGATTTTCTTACATATCAGTTCGCTCACCTCAATCACTCCAACTCGTTATTTCCTAGTTTAACTTAATTTTAAACAAGAAATTAAGGTTTTAAAATCTTTTTTTAAAAGATCATATAGAAAATTGAATGAAAGAAGATAATAGATGTTCCTCGAACAAAAAAGCCGACTGTCCCAGACACAATCGGCTTTAATCATTCTTTGCTGTGCTGTCAGTTTCCAGCCATGTTTGGGACCATTTTTCTATTTCTCTCATCAGCGGTTCCAGAGATAAACCTTTTTCGGTCAAAGAGTATTCGATTCGAACAGGAGTTTCTGGAAAAACTTCGCGGTTCACGATCCCCTGATTCTCCAATTCCTTTAACCTTTCTGAAAGCAGTCTTCCGCTCACGCCAATCGCAGATTCGATCGTACAAAAACGCTGTGGACCCGACAGCATTTGGTAAATGATCAGCCCTGTCCATCGCTGGCTTAAAATACTCATCGCTTTTTCAAACCTCGGGCAAAGAGCAGTTTTATTCATGTCTTCCATCCTCCCGTTGTTAATAGTATATCCTATTGTGAAAAATAATAACATTATTTTATACAATTAAGTTACTTGACATTATTAAATTACAAAAATATAATTACTTACATAAAGTAACTAACTTTAATGTTGAGAAAAATAAGGAACAGGAAACAATAAGCAAGAATGTAGTATATGTTAGTTGGAATGAATATTTATACATGGGAGGGTTTTATGGAATTTCATCGCCAGCCACACACATTCGTTCGTCAAGTTGACCTAAAAGTAGAGAATTTGGAGCGGTCTTTAAATTTTTATCAAAACGTGATTGGGTTTCGCGTCTTGGAGCAATCAGCCGGAAAAGCGATATTAACAGCAGACGGGCGAACTCCCCTGTTGTCGATCGAACAGCCGGAAAATGTGGTTCCGAAACAGCCACGCACTACAGGTTTATACCATTACGCACTGTTGCTCCCGAAACGGTCCGATTTAGCAGCGGTTTTAAAGCACTTTATCAAACACGGTTATCCATTGCAAGGAGCTTCTGATCATCTTGTCAGTGAAGCGCTATATTTAGTAGACCCGGATGGAAATGGGATTGAGATTTATACTGATCGGCCTGCTTCAACATGGGATTGGCACAATGGTGAAGTAGTGATGGCAACCGAACGGTTAGACGCAGAAGACCTTCTTGCGGAGGGGAACGGTCAAGAGTGGAACGGTCTTCCTGAAAGAACATTGATGGGGCATATCCATTTGCATGTAGCCGAATTACAAAAAACTGAAGAGTTTTATATTCAGGGTTTGGGATTTGATATCGCAACCCGTTACGGAAATCAGGCATTGTTTATCTCTACCGGCGGATATCATCATCACATCGGATTAAATACATGGAACGGAGTGGGGGCACCGGCGCCTGCTGATAACAGTGTTGGATTGAGCTCGTATTCTTTACTGCTTCCCACTGCTGATGCGAGAACAGAAGTGATCGAACAGCTCAACAAAATCGATGCGAAAGTGTGGCAGGAAAACGGGGTTTTCATGACTGAGGATCCGTCCGGAAACAGGATTCAGTTAGTAATTTAAACTTTGTAATCAGAAAAAAAGAGGTGCAAGTGAACAGACTACACCTCTTCTTAACAGTGCACTGGCTAAATGATCCGACAAAGTTTCAGTCTATTATCTACAATAAATTAGGACGCAGCCCGAGATGAAAGGATGCAATTCTATATTGTCTTAGAAAGTAACACGATACACTAGCATATTTCTGCAATAATGTGATTGATTTAGCTAAGATGCTGGCTATGTTCAGATGAAAGATAGAAAACACCGTGAGATTTCCGTTCCTACCCTATGAAGAATGTCGATATATAAGGATACAACGAAGTTTCTAGGATGGACGGAAAGTCAGACGCTCCCATATCACTATGCGCGTGACAGCGTCGTTAACAAGTAGATTAAAGCCCTTCACTGCGCTATATCCACGCTTTAGGGGAATGACTCAAGGGACTGTATTAATCCAACATAGGGCAGACTATCTGCAGTAAGAATAATTCATTCCAAAGGACTTGCAAATAAGTACTATGCTGCACCAACGAGGCTGTCGGAATCATGAAGAGACAAAGTTGAGTCTGTACTATGGAGACGAAGTCGTTTTAGCTTATAGATTGATACTAGCAGTACGGTATCGAAGGCGACGAAGTGTCTGTAGAGGTATCGTTATGTCGGCAACGGAAACACTCAAGGATGAGTGGGGAAATAAGGTAAGGATGTTCGTACCGTACTTGCCGTCCTTTTATAGAATCTGCAGAAGTTTCAGTATTGCGTTCTAAAAGAACACATCAAAATTTATCACAAGCATTGATCGGATCAAGACTAGTGGCCCTCGTTTACCCAAAAGGCAAAATGGGGAGGAGAGGTATGCTCGCTTCATGGAAAGAGAACTGGATGAGTTTTTGTAGTAGGCGGTAATCAGATGGGTGGTTTCTTATGTGAAACCCAAAACTAGAAATGTTTTATAACAATGGAAGAAACTGGAAATAAAATAGAAATGCCCATCTCTAAGAAGTTGGCTAAGAAAAAGCCTAAGTTCGGGGAAATTATACATAATAAATATTGGCGTATGTAACCCCATACTGCTCAACACACATTAACTCGCATAATGACAAGATCCAGGACAGAAGAGTATACAAGGACCTAATCCGTCAGAACTTAAGGGAATCGCTTATAACAAACGTTACATACGGTGGTGGGAGAGGACGGTGGAAAAGTCCCCCCCTGATGCTCCACTGTTTTTCCTATATGAATAGTTAATAGTATCCGAAAATGCAAAAGCAATAGTAAAGCAACAGTAGCTATAAATGGCAAAGGTATTCACCCTTTTCCCCGCTCGTTAGAAGAACTGACTGAGTTTTAGCTAAATTAAAATGAGCGACTATGCTCCTTTTCTGATTCTAATGAGGAGTTTTGTTCCTCCTCATCGATTGTATCTACGCGAACGAAAATAAACACAAAGGAAGTGATTAAGGTCGTAACGCCTCCAGCGAATAGAAACAATCCACCAGTTCCTAAATTTTCAATCAAAAAAGCGCCAATCAGTGGTGCTATTAATATGGGAATGCTTTGTATACCTTGAGAAGTTCCATAAATTCTTCCCATCAGATCTTGTGGAGTTTCTATTTGAAGAATATACCCGAAGGAGATAGAATATCCCGACCCAATGAAACCGACGGAAAACCAGACAACGATCCATAGTATAATAGATTTAGGAAGATAACCTAACTCGCCTATACCTGCAACGGCGATAAGAGATCCTACCAAGATTGCAGCTAAAAACATAAGTCGTAATGGGTGGATTTTTTGACCTAACTTTCCTATAATAATTGCTCCAATAACACTTCCTAACCCTATAGAGCCTATTAAGATACCAAATGATGACTCAGATAATCCCATATCTTTTGCCCATAAAGCAAGAAAGCTGTCAAACAGAAAAACAAGAAAGGTTCCAACAAACATAAAGCCCATACCGAGAATCAGATTACGCTTAGTAAGGATATGTCTCCATCCGTCTTGAAAATCTTTCCAAAATGAAATTGGATTTAATTTTGCTTTTGTAGCGGATATATTCATTCGTGGCAATCCCAAAAGAAAAAAAGCAGATATTAAATAGCAAAGTGCATTTGTGATGAAAGCTATATTAGGACTAAAGGTAGTCACAATGATACCACCAAGGGTTGGAGCTAAAATTTTAGATGTATGGACGGAGAGTTGACTAAGTGAGTTCGCTTGAAGCAGATGTTCCTTTGGGACAATAAAACGGATAGCGCCTTGTCTCGCCGGATCGAATAAAGTTGAAACAATTCCATTTAGAATAACAAGAGTTAAGATAACAATTAAGTTCGGGGCAAAAATGTACCCGGTAACTATAATGGCTCTTAACAAATCACAGATAATAAGTAGCCTTTTTTTAGGCAAAAGATCCGCCCAAACACCAGAAAAAGGGCTGAATACAATCCAAGGAAGAGACATAGCGATAGGAAATAAGGCTATCTCTACAGGAGATAATTGCCATCTGTAAGCTAATAATATGCCGATAGCTAGAAAACTAAACCAGTTACCAATGTCTGAGACTACTTGTCCAGCGAATAGATATCGGAAATGACGGTTTCTCAATGGAGCAAAAAGAGAACGATGCTTCATTTTTAGAGATATCCCCTTTTAGATTTCAATTTATCGTGGCTCTTTATGTGCAAAGAGACCAGACTGACAAGAAAATACTGATTGGTGCTACAAATGACATTTACTTTTTTTGGTCTTTGTTCATACTTTCAAAAATAATTTTTCGTCTTTCCTTTGCCTTAGCAATGAGATTATTTGGATCTTGAACGGGGGGTTTTTCTTCTCCTTCAAGCTGTTTAATTGCGCCATCAATCCATTTTAATTCCAATTGTAATCGTTCTTTTACATATGCAATTCCTAAAGCTCCAAACTCACTGATTGATGAGAATCCATTCCTTTCCCAATTATTATAATGTTTTAACATCGATAGAGATTCGCCGTACCGTAACTTTAGGTGCTCAATTAATGTGGTACGTGCTTCCGGTAAACCAGTTTCCCAAAAGCTCAATTTCATAAATAGTTCATCTCGCGTAACAGGATAGGCTGGAGGCTTAATTAACCAGTTTGATAGAGCCCGCCAACCCTTTTCGGTTAATTCATATACATTGGTTTTCCGGCCACCTTCTTCTGAATGATATGTATAAATTAAACCTTCAATTTCCATTCTTTTTAATTTTGGATATATACTTCCATATCCTACCCTGCCCCAGCCCATGTTACGTCCCTTATACTCTACTTCTGTTTGTATATCGTATCCTGAACAAGGTTTCCAACTAAGAACTCCTAGGATGATATTTTCAATCGACACATGCTCACCACCTATAGATAAGATAGGTCTCAACTATATATAGATTATACAAAAAATTAAAAATTGTCAATGTAAAATAAATTCAACCTATTCAGTTTATTTGATTGGCATAAGTAAGAGAAAATGAGAAGGTGTGGGTAAGGGTTTACTTGTGGGTTTTAAGCAAAATAGCCAGTCCAAGACTGACCATGTACTTCTTTAGTTTTAACCATGATGTTACACAGTAAACCAACTGATTAGTTCTGTACATTTGATATTGGTAAATTGTTTCCGCTCGTCCAATAGTATAATTCTTCATTAAGGGCGCCTGCTCATAATATGTTCATGGAGAAGCGTCCTAAAAACTACGATATTGGATTTTTCAATCATATACGCATCCATATAAATAAAGTGCTACGGCAACATTAGAGTAATATTTGGTATTTTAATGAATCGAATCTTGCCATGAGAAAAATCTATTATTAGCTCTAATATAGGCTGGAATGAAATTACGGGAACCATAATATAGGTGGTGATATTTCTCTAACAGTTTGCCCACCATCTCTATGGAAGCTGGGTTTGTCCTTACTGTTTTTTAAACATGGAACTAATCATATGATTCCATCTGTCGGGCGAAGTCTGAAACCGGACGGAGGAATCACAAGCACAAGAAAAGAAGGACACTGTGTTATTAAATCGATCACCTAATTTATCGAACATAGCCTAAAGCTAAAGGTCTACAAATAGAACACCGCATAGACTATCCTTATAACCGTAGGTTTCTTGGTTGGGTTTCCTGGTCCATACTGAGTCGATATTCGGACTAAGCAAACAAAGTATAATACAGCGAAGTGGCAAGTGCAGAAATATTAACTCCCGATCAACGTCGTATGCAATGGAAGATCATATAAAGGAACTGAACTATATCTAGTTGGCTCATGTCGCTACTTCTCGTTAGAAATCGTACGAAGCAAAGTTAAAGAATTGAATAGCCGTTAAGACGAAGGTTTAGAAGGTTTTTATAAAGGTGCGGAACCTAGGCCAGAAACTCACAAGATTCGGTGTGCCGGGAACAAAGGATATAAATGGGGGCCACTCTTGGCAGAAATAGTGCTAAATCCTAAACTTATATAAACCCCTGACGATCCTATTGGAGCAGTCAAGGGCTTAATTGTTATACGCGTGCCCAGCAAGCCGTTAATTGCTAGTTGGTGAAAGTCCAACCCGAGTAAGTGTCAAG
>NZ_PGVC01000026.1:0-48682 GCF_002860225.1 Bacillus sp. V33-4 | reverse complement strand
TGACACTTACTCGGGTTGGACTTTCACCAACTAGCAATTAACGGCTTGCTGGGCACGCAAAAAACAAAAATCAGGCCTGGTGGCCCGATTTCAATCTTGCTTACTCCGAATCTTTTATCTTCTATTATATATATCTTAACAGCTCGTTTCCTTTTTGCCCCTGTTCGCCCTAGAGTTGATAGGCACGCTCGTGTAATATACTTTCTATATGAGGATGGTATCCCAAGTAATTGCTTAAAATATATTGTTTATAATCATTTTGACTATGATTTTTAATCGTATTTTCAATTGTTTTCATCAAAATTCCTGTGAACAACAAATAGGGAATGACAAAAACTTTACTGAAGGGACTTTCAGCTGCGATTTTCAGTCCTTCTTCCAGACCAGGATCGGCAGCTGTTAAGTAGCACGTATCGACTCGTCTTACGCCACTGCGTTGTTTCAGCAGCTTGGCAATGTCGCCTAGATCCCGCTTAACATCAGGATCTGAACTTCCTCTTCCTATTAACAGGACCATGGAGTCATCGGTAAGGGGCTCGTTTGTTTCTTCAATGCGTTCGATCAAGGTTTCAACCATTTTTGGATGGACGCCAATCGGGCGCCCGTAGTTCAACTGAACTTCAGGAAACTGGGAAGCTATTGTATTTAGCTCATTGGGAATATCTTCTTTAGCATGAACGGCCGTCAGCAGTAATACTGGGACTGCTGCGATTTTCGTTGCCCCTTGTTCAATGCAGCGTTTGTACGCTTCCGCAATATTCGGCTGCGCAAGTTCAAGGAAGCAATACTCGTTTATCGGTGCCGGGCTTTCTGTCATCGTTTTTTCAATGAAAGCGACTGCTTGTTGTTGTGCTGCCGGAACCCGGCTTCCATGGCAAATATATAAAATAGCTTCCATTAATATGCCTCGCTTGCAAACAGGCTTTCTTTTATTTGTTTATTTTCAAACCAATTGATTTTGTCGCGCATATTAACAACATCTCCGACAATGATCATGCAAGGATTTTCTACTTTCCCCTTAAGAGCGGCCTGCACTACGTCACCAAGTGTAGTGACGACAGTTTTTTGTGCATGTAATGTCCCCCAGTTAATAAGCGCGACCGGTGTATCTTCCCGTTTTCCATAGTGGAGAAGTTTCTCTCTTATATAAGGAAGGTTTTTGACACCCATATAGATTGCAAGCGTATCGATCCCTTTCGCGAGAAGCTCCCACTTGATGTTGTCATCTTCGCCTTTCTTCCGATGTCCGGTAACAATCGCAAAGGATGAACTGTGGTCCCGGTGCGTTACGGGGATGCCGGCATACGCCGGTGCTGCGATTCCTGCTGTGATACCGGGAACAATTTCAAACTCGACGCCGTTTGCAGCAAGCACTTCCGCTTCCTCTCCTCCCCTGCCAAACACGAACGGATCGCCGCCTTTTAAACGGGTTACGACTTTTCCCTTCTTGGCATGCTTAACGAGAAAATGGTTAATCGTTTCCTGTCGCAGCGAATGATAGTTCGGAAGTTTCCCGCAATAAATCAGCTCTGCTGTCGGCTTTGCATACTGCAGCAGCTCAGCATTTACCAGTCGGTCATACAGAATCACATCCGCTTCTTTAATGCTATTCAATCCTTTTACCGTGATTAACTCCGGGTCTCCAGGACCGGCCCCTACCAGATAGACTTTCCCCGATTGCATGTACCTCACCCCTCATCATTAAAGAATTGTTTCAAATCGCGATAATACAAAACCGTTGCCGTTGCGGATTTTTTTCTTTTCATATAGAGAAACATCGTTGACTTCCCTTTCCTTTAAAAAATGCTTCTCCAGTTCAACATCGACAAGGCGAAAGGCCGCTTCATCATTTTCAGCTGCAATGATGACATGGGTCACCTCTTGATCGATCGTTACTTCAAATCGGTATAGATTCATGTTTACGTCACCTTTCTTTATTAAACAGCGACACTGCCAATTATGACGTTTAAGCGCTCCTGCAATGGCTCCGTCCCGACTCGCTCAACATAATCGAAAAACGATTCACCTGCTATTTTTGTATCTTTAAAATAGATTAAAATCTCTTTAAGAACAAAATCGAGCTGATTTGCTTCCACTTTTCCCTTTAGTTTAGCGTTTAATTTACCGCCGTTATCAAGCGTGCCACCGACATAAATTTCAAAGGCTTCAACCATCACCTTATCTTTGTTCTTCATTTTAATACCCTGAAGCCCGATCTCGGCAATTTGCCGCTGTCCGCAAGAATTTGGGCAGCCGACCATGTGGATCCTTACCGGGACATCAAGTTCTACTTGCTTATCCAACTGTTCGGCAATTCTTTTCATTCGCTCCTTCGTTTCAACAAGCGCAAGATTGCAATATTCTATACCGGTACAGGAAACGGCATAGCCGATAAACTTGCTCGGAGCGATCGGGAACTTTTTAAAAATTTCCTCGCTTTGAAGTGCTTCGACATGTTGATCGGGTATATTCGGAATAATGACATTTTGAGAGTTGCAGTTTCTAATTTCGCCATTTCCGTATTTTTTTGAAATTCGCGCTAATTCTAAAACTTCATCTGGAGTCAAGCGGCCCACAGGTACGTTTATACCGACATAGTTAAGCCCCGCCTGCTTTTGTTGATGAATTCCATAAAAGTAACCGGCATTCCATCCTTTTGTCGCATCTTCCCCTTTTTCAGGAAGCGGCCCGGTCAGTTCAATGAGCTTTTCCTTCAATTTTTCAGTGCCCCAATCGGCAACGAGAAATTTAAGACGGGCGCGGTGACGTTTTTCACGGTAACCGTAATCACGGAAAATCGTTGTAATTGCTACCGCAACATCAAGTGTCCTGTCTCGGGTAACAAACACATCAAGGGTCTCAGCCAGAAAAGGAACAGCTGATAAACCTCCGCCCACCTTAACGTGAAAACCAGCAACTCTTTCCCCATTTAATTCTTTATAAGCCGGTATAAAAGACAAACAATTAATTTCCGCATTCGAAGCATTGTGCACATTTGAGCTGATCGACAGCTTGTATTTCCTTGGCAGATTTGAAAAATCCTCATTGAATTGGAAGTATTCATAGACTTCCTTCACGATGCTGCTCGTATCAAACAATTCATTTGGATCGATTCCGGTCAGCGGATTACCGACAATATTTCTCGTAATATCCCCGCATGCACCTGCACTGGACAGCCCTACTTTGTCCAGCCTTGCGAATATATCGGGCATTTGTTCAATCGTCAGCCAGTGAAACTGGATCGCCTGCCTTGTCGTGACATCATAGACTCCCCGCCCGTAATCCTTCGCAATATTAGCAAGTGCAACAGTCTGGTCATAGGTTAACATCCCTGATGGAACACAAACACGCATCATGAAATAACCGTCTTCCTTAGGGCGCTGTAAGTATAATCCGGCCCATTTGAACATATCCCATTCTTCTGTTGGGATCGATGCGAAACCATGCTCGGCATAATAAGGGATATCATCATAAATCTTTAAGCCGTCTTTTTCGAGCTTCCTCGTTTCAGTCTTGTTGATTGCAGGATTGCCCGCCCAGAACTTTTCATAAGCCATTTCAATTCCCCCAGTTTATATAAATTTTTTTAATCTAAGATAATCAATGATCTGTTCAACACTTTCTTCGACTGTATAAAGGTCTGTCTCAATTGTAATCTCAGGTTCCACCGGTTCCTGATAGGGAGAAGTTATCCCGGTAAAATCCCGGATAAGACCATCTCTCGCTTTTTGGTAAAGGCCTTTTGGATCGCGCCTTTCACATTCTTCAAGCGGGCATTTAATATATACTTCAATGAACTCATCCTGTTCGAGAAGGCTTCTGACAAGCTGCCTGTCCTCTAGAAAAGGGGAAATAAAAGCCGTTAAAATCACGTGGCCGCTATCAATAAACAGCCTGGAAACTTCTCCTATCCTTCTAATATTTTCTTTTCGATCAAGGTCGCTAAAACCAAGATCCTTATTCAATCCATGACGGATGTTGTCACCATCTAACACATAGTTATTGATTCGCTGGTCAAAGAGCCTTTTCGCTACCTCATTGGCAACAGTCGATTTTCCTGATCCCGATAAGCCAGTAAACCAGATGACAAAACTGTGATGACCGTTTTGCTTTCTTCTTAACTCTTTTGAAAGCGATAAATCATGCCAGGTGATATGTGAACTTTTACTCAAAAATAATCCTCCCCGATCCGTTATGCTCTCACTGCATTTTCCTGTAATCCTGCAATTAACACTTCGACCACTTCTTTGCGGCTGAAGGTACTTGGAGGGGTTTCGCCATTTCGCAGCAATTCTCTTACCTTTGTTCCCGAAAGAATGACATGGTCCACGCTTGAGTGCGGGCATGTTTTCGCTGACGCCATATTTTCGCATTTAGAGCAGTAAAAGCTGTGTTCAAAAAATAATAGGGTAATCCCCAATTCTTCCGGATAAAATTCGCTGAAAATCTTCTGTGCATCATAAGTGCCATAATAATCGCCAACCCCGGCGTGATCACGGCCGACTATAAAATGGGTACAGCCATAATTTTTCCGGACGATTGCGTGGAACACCGCTTCACGCGGCCCTGCGTACCGCATCGCTGCTGGAAATACAGCCAGAAACACACGATCGAGCGGATAATAGTTTTCAAGTAAAATTTGATAGCTTTTCATTCTGACATCAGCGGGAATATCATCCGATTTTGTTTCACCAACGAGCGGATTTAAAAATAATCCATCAACCGTTTCGAGCGCCGTCTTTTGGATATATTCATGGGCCCTGTGGACGGGATTCCTCGTTTGAAATCCAACGACGGTTTTCCAGCCCTTATCCGCAAATATTTCTCTCGTTTGCTGCGGATCTAAGTAGAATGACTGAAAATCGTTCCGCTCGATCCGTTTTATAAGGGTAATCTGCCCGCCGATATAGACATCACCTCTTTGGAAAAGTTTGTTTACCCCTGGATGTTTAAGCTCTCGTGTCCGGTAGACAGATTGCGCTTCTTCATGCTTATCCGAATAATAGATATCGGAGATCGTCATGATTCCGTATGTCTCGTCCTTGCTGACCAGCCGCACTTCATCGCCGAGTGAAAGCTTGATTGCTTCTTGTTCCGTAACCGGCAGCGTAATGGGAATACTCCACACTGTACCATCCGAGAGGCGCATTCTATGTAAAACAGATTCGTAATCTTCCTTTCTCATAAACCCATCTAACGGACTGTATGCGCCTGTCCCAATCAATTCAAGATCACTTAATGCGATTCCATCCAGCTCAATCTGTTTGGCAATTTTTTTATAATCAAATGAAGGATTCCAGCGATTGATTAATGTTCCCCCATGCGGAAAGCTTAATGTCATATTAATTTCCTCCTGTCCTTTTCAAAATCAAGTATCCTTATAGGAAAAATAGGTTTTTCAGCTAGATGCCTCCGCCTTTTTCATAAATAATCCTACCGTCTTCTCTTATTGTTTTCGCCAAGCTAAGCGTTCCAAGCGTTGCAGCACAAACACTGAATAAAACAATCACAGAATATAGGTCACTCTCGACAAATATCTTCACAAAGCTGTATGAAACCACCAGCGAGACGATTGGCGAAACGATCCATACTTTAAGAATTTTGTTGATGATTTTCTTTTTCAAAATACCCCATCCATTTTGCGATGCGCCGATTCCAATAATAGCTGTGCTGGTTACCTGTGTCAGCGGAACGGGCAGGCCGTAAATGGAAGCAAGGATAACCAGGAATGCCCCGGTTCCTGAAATCGCGCCGCCTTCCAGCAAGGAGAAGTTAGTAATCTTTTTCCCATTTGTTTGCAAGACACCCCCGCCCATAAATATCGCACCGAGGGCGATAAATAAGCCGCCAATGAGAATACCTGTATGAATCGGTACGATTCCAGCGCCTACCAACGGCCCAACCGCATTGGCAACATTGTTCATGCCCGCTGAAAAAGCTTCAAAGAATCCAACAATGATCACAAATACAGCGAGCGTTTTTTGCATCTTTTCATTTTTCAAGCCCGGATAGTGCTTCTCCAGCTTTTTTATAAACTTTCCTAACAGAAGTGCAATCGCAAACCCTGCAGCAGGAACGATAATCCAAAAGCTGACGATGACCAAAATATTATTGATGTACAAAGCCTGATAGGCAATTCCCACACCGACAACAGATCCAACGGTAATTTCACTGGTCGAGAGCGGTATCCCCATCAGGTTGGCGATAAATAAAGATATGGCTGCTGAGGATAGGATGATCAACACCACTTTTACGGTCAGCAGCGACTGCGGAATAATGTCTGTTCCAATCGTTTTGACCACTTCACTCCCGCCCACGGCAGCCCCGGCAAAAATAGCAATTCCGCACAATACCAATGCCTTTCTCCTGCTTGGAATAGCGCCCGAACCGTATGCGATGCTAATCGAAGCCGCTGCCCCGCTCGCTCCAATATTCATCGCAAAAAACAGGGCGACGATACAAGTTATATAAGTTAGGATCATATTGATTACCTCTTATTGATGAAGTCCGCATTCAATTTTATTCTGGCCGGTCCATCGGCCTGACCTCAAGTCCCCGCTATTGAAAACAGGTGCAGTGCACGTCTTGCAGCCGATACTTGGGTAACCATGATCATGGAGAATGTTATACGGCAAATTGTTTTTGTGGGCGTAACGCCAAATATCCTTCCACGTCCAATGGATGAGCGGGCAAATCTTCACCGATTGAAAGCGGTGGTCTTTATTGATAAATTGTGTATGTTTCCTTGTTTCGGATTGTTCTCTCCTTAATCCCGACAGCCATGCCGCTGTTCCTGAGAGCACGCTGTTAAGCGGAGTAACTTTTCGAAGTTCACAGCATTTGTTCGGGTCGCTCTTCCATAGTTCATCCCCGTATGTGTGCGCCTGTTCTTCCAGAGACAAATCGGGTTTGTTCAGTTCAATGACTAATTGCGGATATTTCTCCTTCACTTGGTCAATTAACTTGTAAGTCTCCGCGAAATGAAGTTCAGTATCGAGAAAAACGATTCTCGCTGTTTCATTTACTTTGGAGATCAAATCGATTAAGACAATTCCTTCAATCCCAAAACTGCAGGCATAAACAAGGTTTCCCTCTCCATAATGCGAATACGCCCACTTAAGAACGTCTAAGGCCCCTTTTGTCTCGTTAGCATACGAAAAGTCCAGTGCCGAAAATGTATCAAAATTTTGATACGTGATTAATTGCGCCAAATCAATCCCTCCAAATTCCAAAAAAAGAGACAGTTCTAACCGGTAAGGTTAAAACTGCCTCTAGTTTATCTAGTCAGCAAGCTCACTTAATTCTAAGTTTTTCATTTTTTTCAATTTGCACGACTACACCGTCCTGAACAACCAGTGTGATTGAACCGTACTTCATCCCCGCCAGGATTTCCTGCAAATGCGAATAAATTTCATCGAACTGATTTACTTTCTTTCCCAAGCAAGCCCCTCCTTCTAAATAAAAAAACCTTTCCACTTCGGAAAGACTCATCAGGTAAGAATATGTTTACCTTATCTTCCAAAATGGTTTCACATTTTGTTGGATTTAGCACCTTGCTTGTTCAGCAGGTTGCCGGACTTCATCGGGCCAATTCCCTCCGCCGCTCTGGATAAGTTTATTTTTTCTAAATTTTAACACAAAGGAATTCCATGTCAATACTTTAAAGTACTGAAATGAAAAATAGGAATTTAGTCCAGTAGAACCGATCAAAGCTACGAAAAAGATTAATTCCTATAATTCCGATGAGTTCTATTTAAATTAACAGGATACCAGTTAGTTGTCAATCGTAATTTTTAAGTTTCTCTTTCCCTGGTACGTACATATGATGCAATACAGACAATTTAAAATTTTTTCAAAATCTGATGATTTGACATTTTTAGCGGCTCGTAAACCGTCATGAAAGACTATCTCAATTCTCTACGTCCACCCTATTTTAAAAAAGAGTGATTTTCTTAATTTTTAAAAAATGGTTGACACAAGTATGTGGATGTTGTAAATTTTAGTCAATTGAATACAAACGATTTCTTATCGAGAGAGGTTGAGGGAATGGCCCGAAGACACCTCAGCAACCATCAATGCCCTAATAGCATTGAAAAGGTGCTAAATCCTGCAAGTTTTTTATGAACTTGAAAGATGAGAAGAACGGCTGCGTCCAGCATACAAAGTCTTCTTCTTGAAGGCTTTTTTTATTTCTTAAAGGAGTGGTGGCAATGTACAAAATAGATACGAAGCTGGCCCAAATCGGCAACAGGAGCGATATTACAGGATCGGTAAGTCCGCCTGTTTACTTCTCTACGGCCTACATGCATGAAGGGATCGGCGAATCATCCGGCTATGACTATATCCGAACAGGCAACCCAACCCGCCAGCTCCTCGAAAAAGCGATCGCAGACCTTGAACATGGTGACCAGGGTTTTGCCTGCAGTTCGGGCATGGCAGCGATTGCCACATTGCTATCATTGTTTCAATCAGGCGATGAGTGGATTGTCAGCAAAGATTTATACGGTGGCACATATCGATTGCTTGAACACGGTTTCAGGAAGTGGGGATTAACGTGTCAATACCTCAACACAAGCTGTGTTGAGGAGTTGGATAAAAAAATAACTCTACAAACGAAAGCCATTTTTATTGAAACCCCAACCAATCCCCTAATGGAGCAAACCGATATTGGCGCTATTTCAGAGCTGGCCAAAAAGCATGGATTATTGCTGATTGTCGATAACACATTTTATACACCCATTCTCCAGCAGCCCCTCCTTCTCGGCGCTGACATTGTCATACATAGCGCCACCAAGTACCTCGGCGGTCATAATGATGTGCTGGCCGGGTTGATTGTTGCCAAAGGTAACGATTTATGTGAAGCTCTTGAATTCCACCATAATGCAGCGGGCGCAGTGCTCAGCCCTTTTGATTCATGGCTGTTAATCCGCGGCATGAAAACTTTAGCGCTCCGGATTGAAAAACACGAGGAGAATGCAAAGAAGCTTGTTCAGTACCTTTCAAGCCATGAAAGTGTAACAGATGTCCTTTACCCCGGCAGAGGCGGGATGATTTCTTTCAGAATCAAGGATGAGACATGGGTGAACCCTTTTTTAAAAGGATTATCCTTGATCACATTTGCTGAAAGCCTTGGCGGTGTCGAAAGCTTTATTACTTATCCCGCAACGCAAACACATGCGGATATCCCGGAGGAAATCAGAATCGAAACCGGGGTCTGCAACCGTTTATTAAGATTTTCCGTTGGCATAGAAGCTGTGGATGATTTAATTGATGACCTTGAGCAAGCATTCAGATCCGTCGTTGAGGAGGCTACCTTATGAAAGTGAGCAGTGAAATACATTTTGAAACGAGGCTTCTGCATAATAGCCAGAAAACGGATCAGGCAACTGGTGCTGTAAGTGTTCCGATTCACCATGCCTCCACTTTTCATCAATTCGATATTGAAAACTTCGGAAAATACGATTATAGCCGGAGTTCCAACCCGACACGCGAAGCTCTTGAGGAGGCAATCGCCGATCTCGAAGAAGGCACAAGGGGCTTTGCCTTTTCATCCGGAATGGCAGCAATCTCGACAGCCTTCCTTCTTTTGTCTTCTGGTGACCATGTCGTGATTTCCGAGGATGTTTACGGAGGAACATACCGCATGGTTACAGAAGTTCTTTCGAGAATGGGAATTGAATATACGTTTGCCGATATGACAGATCTTCACGCCGTCCGGGAGGCCGTTCAGACTAATACAAAGGTTTTTTATGTTGAGACACCTTCAAATCCCCTCTTAAAAGTTACCGATATACGAGCGGTCAGTGAACTGGCAAAAGAGCACAACGCATTAATTTTTGTCGACAATACGTTCCTGACCCCGGCTCTGCAGAAACCTTTGTTATTGGGAGCCGACGTCGTCCTGCACAGTGCAACAAAATTTTTATCCGGCCATAGTGATGTTGTCGCCGGACTCGCTGTCGTCAAAGATGAGGAATTGGCCGGGCGACTTTATTTCCTGCAAAATACGATTGGTGCCGTTCTTGGTGTCCAGGACGCCTGGCTGGTATTGAGAGGGTTAAAAACGCTTCATGTCAGGCTGGAACAATCTTTAAAAAGTGCAGCCCAAATTGCCTGTTTTTTAAGAACTCACCCTGCCATTCATAAGGTGTATTTCCCGGGCTTTGAGGACCATCCACAGTATGATCTCCAGCACAGGCAGGCAAACGGAGCAGGGGCGATTCTCTCGTTTGAATTAGCCGGAAAAGAGGCACTTTACCAATTTGTCTCGAATGTTGAAATCCCTGTTTTTGCTGTCAGTCTCGGCGCAGTCGAGTCAATTTTATCCTATCCGGCAAAAATGTCGCATGCATCGATGCCGATTGAAGAAAGGAAAAAACGAGGAATCAGCGATAGTCTGCTGCGCTTATCAGTCGGTCTCGAAAATCCTGCAGACATCATTAAAGACTTTTCAGCTGCGTTGGAAACAACGATGCAACATTTCGCTCACCAAGGAGTGAAACTATGAGCTTTCTTAAAAAAATGGAAAATCAAATATTGATAGCAGATGGTGCGATGGGTACACTTTTATACTCTTATGGCACGGACTGCTGTTTTGAGGAACTGAACCTTTCCGAGCCGGAACAGATCCTAAATATTCACAAAGCGTATATCAATGCAGGCGCGGACCTTATCCAAACGAATACTTATGCAGCCAACTACTTGAAGCTGCAGCGATATGGACTGGAGGATTCAGTTAAGGAAATTAATAGTGCTGCTGTGAAAGTTGCCAGGAATGCAGCACAGGACAAAGCATACGTACTCGGAACAATCGGCGGGAACCGCGGGATAAAGCCCCATTCGATTTCGATTGAAGAAATAAAAAGGAGTTTTCGTGAACAATTATACTGTCTTCTTTTGGCAGGGGTAGACGGCCTGCTCCTTGAAACGTATTATGACCTAAAAGAGCTTGAGACCGTTTTGTCGATTGCCAGGAGAGAAACTGCTCTCCCAATCATTGCCCAGGTATCCCTTCAAGAAACAGGAATACTGCAGGACCGGACACCAATCAATGAAGCTTTTGAAAGATTAGAGCTAGCAGGTGCTGATATTATCGGGCTTAACTGCCGGCTTGGCCCACATCATATGTTGTTGACGCTCGAACAGGTGGCGCTGCCAAAGCATGCCTATCTTTCTGCCTATCCAAACGCCAGTCTTCCTGCCTATGTCGATGGCAAATTTCATTACGAAGGAGATGCAGAATATTTCAGAAAATCGGCACAACCTTTCCGGGAACAGGGAGTCAGGCTGCTCGGCGGCTGCTGTGGTACAACGCCGGAGCATGTCCGCGCCTTTGCTGAAGAACTAAAAGATAAAGCCCCTGTAACAAACAAAATCGTTAAATTAAAAGAAAAGAAAATTATCGTAGAAACAGCTATAGTAAAAAGAGCGGAGCCTCCCCTCGATCACGTCGTCAAACAAAGACGTTCGGTGATCGTCGAGCTGGATCCACCGAGAAAGCTTAATACGGGGAAATTTTTCGAGGGAGCTAAGGCCCTTCAGGATGCCGGGATCGACGCCATAACACTGGCCGATAATTCACTTGCTACTCCAAGAATCGCGAATGAAGCATTAGGGCATCTCGTGAAACAGAAACTGGGCCTGAGGCCGCTCATTCACATTACATGCCGGGACCGCAATATCATCGGGCTGCAGTCCCACCTTATGGGACTTTATACACTCGGTTTACACGATGTGTTAGCCGTAACCGGAGACCCGGCCAGAGTCGGTGATTTTCCCGGTGCATCTTCGGTATACGATATGTCATCGTTTGAATTGATTCAAATGATTAAGCAATTAAATGAAGGGCTATCCATTTCTGGAAAGGAACTGGGACAAAAAACTGCTTTTTCCGTTGGCGGTGCTTTTAATCCCCATGTTCGCTCATTGGATAAAGCCGTTAAACGCCTTGAAAAGAAAATCGCGTGCGGAGCCGATTATTTTATTTCGCAGCCCGTTTTTTCTGAAGAAAAACTGATTGAAATCCATGACGCAACTGAACATATTGAAGCACCGATTTATATTGGAATCATGCCCCTAATCAGCAGTAAAAATGCTGAATACCTGCATAACGAAGTCCCCGGTATCAAAATATCAGAATGTATCAGGGAAAGAATGGCTCGTTTTAAAGACCTTCCTGCTGACGCTTCCAGGGAGGGGCTCGAGATTTCAAAATCTTTAATTGATGCTGCTCTTGAGTTATTTAATGGCATTTATTTAATCACGCCATTTCTACGGTATGAATTGACAGTAGAATTAACGAATTATGCTCGGCGCCATCACAACGCTTTAACTGGGAGGAACGACCATGTCCAAACCAATATTCTCTGATCAAATCAAAGAGCGAATCCTTATTATGGATGGGGCCATGGGAACGATGCTGCAAAGAGCTGGCCTTACAGCGGAAGATTTTGGCGGTGAGCAGTATGACGGCTGCAATGAATATTTAAATTTAACTGTCCCCGATGTTATTGAGCAAATCCATTATGAATACTTGGAGGCAGGAGCAGATATTATTGAAACAAATACGTTTGGCGCAACAAGCCTGGTCCTCAATGAGTATCAACTTGGCCATAAAGCCTATGAACTTAACAAAGTTGCTGCGCAAATTGCCAAAAAGGCCGCAGACAGAGCTTCTGCGACAGGCCGGCCGCGTTATGTTGCCGGATCAATGGGGCCGACAACAAAAACGTTAAGCGTCACCGGCGGGACGACGTTTGCTGCATTAATTGAAACATACGAAGAACAAGCAATTGGTTTAATTGATGGTGGTGTTGATCTTCTGCTCCTTGAAACAAGCCAGGATCTTCTCAATGTCAAGGCAGGATACATCGGTATTGAAAGAGCATTTGCGAAAACCGGCACGACGCTTCCGTTAATGATATCCGGTACGATTGAGCCAATGGGAACGACCCTCGCCGGCCAAACAATTGAGGCATTTTATATTTCAGTCGAGCATATGAAACCAGCCGCTGTTGGGTTGAATTGTGCGACAGGTCCGGAATTTATGCAGGATCATATCAGGTCGCTTGCCAACCTGTCTTCAACCGCAGTCAGCTGTTACCCGAATGCCGGTTTGCCTGACGAAGAAGGACAATATCATGAAACACCTGAAACGCTCGCAAAGAAGCTCGCCGGTTTTGCCGAGCAGGGCTGGCTGAATATAGTCGGTGGCTGCTGTGGTACGACACCCGACCATATAAGAGCGATTGCTGCTGCGATGAAGGATTTTAAACCAAGAACTATAAACCAGGACCACAGCCATAAGGTTTCCGGAATTGAACCATTAATCTATGATGACCCGTCACTTCGTCCGATCATGGTCGGTGAACGTTCCAATGTGATTGGCTCCCGAAAGTTCAAAAGGTTAATCAGCGAAGGCAAATATGAAGAAGCATCTGAAATTGCCAGAGCCCAGGTCAAGGGCGGTGCTCATGTCATTGATATATGCCTCGCCGACCCGGACCGGGATGAGCTGTTCGATATGGAACAATTTATTATCGAAGCTGTTAAAAAGGTAAAGGTCCCGTTAGTAATTGATTCAACCGATGAAAAAGTAATCGAAAAGGCGTTAACCTACTCGCAAGGGAAAGCGATCATTAATTCAATTAATCTTGAAGACGGTGAGGAACGTTTTGAAGCGATCTGTCCGCTCATTCATAAATATGGTGCTTCAGTAGTGGTTGGCACGATTGACGAAAAAGGAATGGGCGTAACAGCTGAACGCAAGCTTGAAATCGCGAAGCGCTCTTATGACTTGCTTGTTCACAAATACCAGATTCGCGCGGAGGATATAATTTTTGATCCACTCGTCTTCCCAGTCGGTACGGGAGATGAACAATATATTGGTTCAGCTAAGGCTACCGTTGAAGGGATCCGTTTAATAAAAGAGCAGCTTCCGGACACACAGACCATTTTGGGAATCAGCAATATATCTTTTGGCCTGCCTCCCGTCGGCAGGGAAATTCTGAATTCTGTGTTTCTGTACCATTGTACACAGTCCGGGCTTGATTACGCGCTTGTGAACACGGAAAAACTCGAGAGATTCCCGTCGATTCCAAAGCAGGAAGTCGCATTGGCAGAATCACTTTTATTCAAAACTGATGACAAATCTTTAGCAAAATTTACTGAATTTTATCGTGGTAAAAAGAAGGAGTCGAAAAGCAAATTACCAGCAATGAGCTTAGCTGAACGACTGTCCTATTACATTGTTGAGGGAACGAAAGAAGGACTGCTGCCTGATCTGGAAAAGGCCCTCAGTAATTATCCGGCACCGCTTGATATTATTAATGGCCCGTTAATGGAGGGAATGAAGGAAGTCGGCCGCCTTTTCAACGATAATCAATTAATCGTTGCAGAAGTCCTCCAAAGCGCTGAAGTGATGAAAGCATCTGTAGCTTTTCTAGAGCCGTTTATGGAAAAGGGCGCCGTTTCCTCTTCGAAAGGTAAAATAATATTAGCGACCGTTAAAGGTGATGTTCATGATATTGGCAAAAACCTGGTTGAGATTATTTTGAGCAATAACGGTTTTCACGTTGTTGATCTTGGCATAAAAGTGTCACCAACGGATCTTGTCGCGGCGATTCGAACCGAACAACCCGATATAGTCGGGCTGTCTGGTCTGCTTGTTAAGTCTGCCCAGCAAATGGTGTTAACTGCCCATGATATGAAGCAAGCCGGGATTTCTGTGCCAATTTTAGTAGGCGGCGCTGCCTTATCGCGTAAATTTACAGATACAAAAATTTCCAGAGAATATGACGGAATCGTCCTGTACGCTAAGGATGCGATGACCGGACTAACTCTTGCCAATCAGCTGCAAACTCCTGATAGTTATGATAAGTTGTTGGCCGACAAACAGGAAAAGATAACGGCCTTGGTGGAGGATCGGCGAACTCAAGCCTCCGTTTCCACTGCCATCAAGTCGATTCCTGAAGTAACCGTTAAGCCAGAGCCGGTTTTTATCCCCAAGGATACAAAGAGGCATATATTGAAAAACTATTCCCTGTCCTATGTTCTTCCTTATATAAATCAACAAATGCTGATTGGCCACCATTTAGGGGTTAAAGGAAAGGTCTCCAGACTGCTTGAGGAACAAGATGAAAAAGCGTTAAAAGTTAAAGCAGTGGTGGATAGTTTGATACAGGAGTCGCTGGAAAAAGATTGGATTCAGCCTGCGGCTGTTTATCAATTTTTTCCGGCAAAGTCAGATGGTAACCGCGTTGTTGTTTACAGCCCTGAGCAGCATAGCGAGGTGCTCGACGTATTTGACTTCCCTAGACAGGAAGCTGATCCTTACCTTTGTTTAGCAGACTATTTAAAATCGTCCGAAAGCCCGGAAATCGACTATGTTGGTTTTTTTGCGGTAACAGCTGGCAGAGGAATTCGCGAAGCAGCCGAAAGGTTAAAGAAGGAAGGCCGTTTCCTGGAAAGCCATGCACTGCAAGCACTCGCTTTGGAAACTGCCGAAGGTCTGGCAGAGTTGATTCACCGGCAGATGCGCGATCGCTGGGGTTTTCCTGATCCGACAGAAATGACAATGAAAGATCGATTTTCAGCAAAGTATCAGGGGCAACGTTTTTCTTTTGGATATCCGGCCTGCCCAAATCTTGAGGATCAAGCAAAGTTGTTTAAGCTTATACGTCCAGAAGAGATCGGTATTCATTTAACAGACGGATTTATGATGGAGCCGGAAGCTTCTGTAACAGCCATCGTGTTTGCACACCCGGAGGCACGCTACTTTAATGTTTTAAAATAGGCCTATCAGCAGTATTTATATTCCGATACACCAAAAAAGCAGATGGGTCGTCACCCATCTGCTTTTTATAAACAAAAATTACTCTGTGATTGTAGCAACAACGCCAGCGCCTACTGTACGTCCACCTTCACGAATAGAGAACTTAGTTCCTTCTTCGATTGCGATAGGAGCGATAAGCTCAACTGTCATTTCGATGTTGTCGCCAGGCATAACCATTTCTACGCCTTCAGGAAGGTTACAAATACCAGTTACGTCAGTTGTACGGAAGTAAAACTGAGGACGGTAGTTTGTGAAGAATGGAGTATGACGTCCACCTTCTTCTTTTGATAAAACGTAAACTTCAGCTTTGAATTTTACGTGTGGAGTGATTGAACCTGGCTTTGCTAATACTTGGCCACGTTGGATTTCTTCACGTGCAACACCACGAAGAAGGGCACCAATGTTGTCACCAGCTTCAGCGAAGTCAAGAAGCTTACGGAACATTTCAACTCCAGTTACCGTAGTTGATTTTGGCTCTTCAGTTAAACCGATGATGTCGATAACGTCACCAACTTTAACTTGTCCGCGCTCAACACGACCTGTCGCAACAGTTCCACGTCCTGTGATTGAGAAAACGTCCTCAACAGGCATCATGAAAGGCTTGTCAGTGTCACGAGTTGGAGTTGGGATGTATTCGTCAACAGCAGCCATAAGTTCAACGATTTTTTCTTCCCAAGCAGCATCTCCTTCAAGAGCTTTAAGGGCAGAACCTTTGATTACAGGAATATCGTCACCAGGGAAATCATATTCAGAAAGAAGGTCACGAACTTCCATTTCTACTAATTCAAGTAGCTCTTCGTCGTCAACCATGTCACACTTGTTCATGAAAACAACAAGGAAAGGTACACCTACTTGACGAGAAAGAAGGATGTGCTCACGAGTTTGTGGCATTGGGCCATCAGCAGCAGAAACAACAAGAATTCCGCCGTCCATTTGAGCAGCACCAGTGATCATGTTCTTAACATAGTCAGCATGTCCCGGGCAGTCAACGTGTGCATAGTGACGGCTAGCTGTTTCATACTCAACGTGTGCAGTTGAGATTGTGATTCCACGCTCACGCTCTTCAGGAGCTGCGTCGATTTGATCGTATGCACGAGCTTCTGCACCACCAGCTTTAGCAAGAACAGTAGTGATTGCAGCAGTTAAAGTTGTTTTACCATGGTCAACGTGACCAATTGTACCGATGTTAACGTGTGGCTTTGAGCGATCGAATTTAGCTTTTGCCATTAGGAAAATCCTCCTTTGGATATTAAAATTAAGTATATTTATGGGCTGTGAATAAGTTTAGGCTTTAGTCACAGCTCCATGCTTACATAGTAGTTATACTTTATTAAAGGGTGAAAATCAATTATTCACCTTTATTTTTTTTGATGATTTCTTCAGAAATTGATTTTGGTACTTCTTCGTAATGGTCAAAGTGCATTGAGAATGTTCCACGTCCTTGCGTATTTGAACGCAATGATGTTGCATAGCCGAACATTTCAGAAAGTGGAACCATTGCGCGAACAACTTGAGCGTTTCCGCGTGCTTCCATACCTTCTACACGTCCACGACGGGAAGTAACATCTCCCATGATATCTCCCATGTATTCCTCTGGAATGACAACTTCAACCTTCATGACAGGTTCAAGGATAACAGGGTTACATTTGGAAGCTGCGTTTCTAAGAGCCATTGATGCAGCGATCTTAAACGCCATTTCACTGGAGTCAACATCATGGTAAGAACCATCAAACAATCTTGCTTTAATATCTACTAATGGATATCCGGCAAGAACACCTCTGCCAAGAGCATCTTCAAGACCTGCTTGTACAGCCGGGATGTATTCACGAGGAACTACACCACCAACGATTCCATTTTCGAATTCAAAGCCTTTACCTTCTTCGTTTGGAGCAAATTCAATCCAAACGTGTCCGTATTGCCCGCGTCCACCAGATTGGCGCGCGAATTTCCCTTCAACTTGTGCTGAACTGCGGAAAGTTTCGCGGTAAGCAACCTGAGGTGCACCAACATTAGCTTCTACTTTGAATTCACGGCGCATACGGTCAACAAGAATATCAAGGTGAAGTTCACCCATACCGGCGATGATTACTTGGCCAGTTTCTTGATCTGTATGTGCTCTGAATGTTGGATCTTCTTCTTGCAGCTTTTGAAGAGCTGTAGTCATCTTGTCCTGGTCCGCTTTTGATTTAGGTTCAATTGAAAGCGAGATAACAGGCTCTGGGAATTCCATAGATTCAAGAATGACAAGATTCTTTTCATCACACAGAGTATCACCAGTAGTTGTATCTTTAAGACCAACTGCGGCAGCGATATCCCCTGCATATACTTGTGAAATCTCTTCACGGCTGTTCGCATGCATTTGCAGGATACGTCCTACACGCTCACGCTTGCCTTTAGTAGAGTTCTGTACATAAGAACCTGAGCTCAATGTACCAGAGTATACACGGAAGAATGTAAGCTTTCCAACATAAGGGTCTGTCATTACTTTAAATGCAAGAGCTGAAAATGGCTCTTCATCGCTTGAATGGCGTTCAATCACTTCTTCCGAATCAGGAAGTGTACCTTTAATTGCTGGTACATCGAGCGGAGATGGAAGATAGTCGATTACTGCATCAAGCATCGGTTGAACACCTTTGTTTTTGAAAGCTGATCCACAGATTACCGGGTAGAATTCAACGTTTACTGTACCTTTACGAATTGCCGCTTTCAGCTCTTCGTTAGAGATTTCCTCTCCACCAAGGTATTTCTCCATTAAGTCTTCGTCAAACTCAGCTACCGCTTCAATTAACTTTTCGCGGTACTCTTCAGCTTGATCCATGTATTCTGCAGGGATATCACGCTCTTCGACTTCTGTGCCCAGATCGTTGCCGTAGAATGTAGCTTTCATTTCAACTAAGTCAATGATGCCTTCGAATGCATCTTCAGCACCGATTGGCAATTGAATAGCAGCTGCATTTGCCTGCAAACGGTCATGCAAAGTTTTCAAAGAGTATAAGAAGTCCGCACCGATTTTGTCCATTTTATTAACGAACACAACACGCGGAACTCCGTATGTTGTAGCCTGGCGCCAAACAGTTTCTGTTTGCGGTTCTACACCGGATTGGGCATCAAGAACAGCTACCGCACCATCAAGTACACGGAGGGAACGTTCAACTTCAACTGTAAAGTCTACGTGTCCCGGTGTATCGATAATGTTTACACGATGGCCTTTCCATTGAGCAGTTGTTGCAGCAGAAGTAATTGTAATCCCGCGCTCCTGCTCTTGCTCCATCCAGTCCATTTGAGACGCGCCTTCATGAGTTTCACCGATCTTATGGATACGGCCAGTATAATAAAGCACGCGCTCAGTTGTAGTTGTTTTACCGGCATCGATGTGTGCCATGATGCCGATATTACGTGTATTGTCCAAGGAGAACTCTCTTGCCATTTGGTCTTTCTCCTTCCTAGTATCAATGTTTTAATTAGAGTGCAAATAATTCTACCAGCGATAGTGAGCAAATGCTTTGTTTGCTTCAGCCATCTTGTGTGTGTCTTCACGCTTCTTCACTGATGCTCCAGTGTTGTTGGCAGCATCAAGAATTTCATTAGCTAAACGCTCTTCCATCGTCTTTTCTCCACGAAGGCGTGAGTAGTTTACTAACCAGCGAAGACCAAGAGTTGTCCGGCGTTCTGGACGCACCTCAATTGGTACTTGGTAGTTAGAACCACCTACACGGCGAGCTTTAACCTCAAGTACTGGCATGATGTTTTTCAGTGCTTGTTCAAACACTTCCATCGGCTCTTTGCCAGAACGTTCGCTAATAATATCAAATGCAGAATAAAGAATTGCTTGTGATTTACCTCTCTTGCCGTCTACCATCATTTTATTGATCAGGCGAGATACCAGCTTTGAGTTGTAAATCGGATCCGGTAATACGTCTCTCTTTGCAACAGGTCCTTTACGAGGCATGGATGTTCCTCCTTTCAAAAAAAGCTTAGATTTAATAGATTATTTTTTAGCAGCTTTAGGCTTTTTCGTTCCATATTTAGAACGGCCTTGCATACGGTTAGTTACTCCAGCAGTGTCAAGTGCGCCACGAACGATGTGATAACGTACACCAGGTAAGTCTTTTACACGTCCGCCACGGATCAATACAACACTGTGCTCTTGCAGGTTATGCCCGATGCCAGGGATGTAAGCAGTAACCTCGATACCGTTTGTTAAACGAACACGCGCATATTTACGCAATGCTGAGTTCGGCTTTTTCGGTGTCATAGTACCAACACGAGTACAAACCCCGCGTTTTTGTGGTGAAGATACATTTGTTTGTGCTTTCCTGAAGCTGTTGTACCCTTTATTAAGCGCAGGAGATTTTGACTTTTCCTCTTTAGTTTTACGAGGTTTGCGCACTAATTGATTAATTGTAGGCATTGATTTTTTCCTCCCTTCATTTCTACATTTAAAGCCCACACATCCAGGTGGTTCATTTTAAAACAAAAAACAAAGTTCTTGCATGTATCATACTGCAAAAACAGTTTTTAAACGATTATTGCGACCGCTGAGGCACCCACTTCAATACCGCATGCCTTACCAAGTTTTTTCATGGAACACACATGGGAAATCGGTATGTCCATTTCCGTGGCTGTTTGCTTGATCTTTGCTATTACCCTTGGGTCAGCATCGTCAGCAACAACTAGTTCAATGGCTTTACCGGATTGAAGCGCCTTAACCGTCTGTTTTGTTCCTACGATAATTTTCTTAGCCTGAATTACTTTTTCATAAGACATTTATCATATCCTCCAAAGCACCAGGTAAATAGGAGCACCTTTGCTATATTAACATTTTGCTATAAGGATGTCAACATTGTAAAAGGTTTTTTTAAAAAGTTATATATCATAATTCTTTTTTTAGAAATAAAAGCGGTACTTACGGTGTGTTCGACCGTGCAAGTACCGCTTAATTATTAAGCTTTTTTACTCAACCGTTATAGCATCTTCAAGCGTATCTTCTTTAAGAAGCGGCTCCGCTTTTCGATACCGCTGCATGCCGGTTCCGGCTGGTACAAGCTTGCCGATAATAACGTTCTCTTTCAGGCCTAGAAGTTCATCGCGCTTGCCTTTGATCGCAGCATCGGTAAGAACCCTTGTTGTTTCCTGGAAGGAAGCCGCTGAAAGGAATGAATCTGTTTCAAGCGATGCTTTTGTGATTCCAAGCAATACCGGTCTTCCTGTCGCCGGAAGTTTTCCAGAGAGAAGTGCTTTTTCGTTTGCATCGGTAAACTGATGGATCTCGAGAAGCGTTCCTGGAAGAACATCGGTTTCTCCAGCATCGATCACGCGCACTTTCCGAAGCATCTGGCGGACCATTACTTCGATGTGCTTATCGCCGATTTCAACGCCCTGCATCCGGTATACCTTTTGGACTTCGCGAAGCAAGTATTCCTGAACAGCTCTAACATCTCTAACTTTGAG
This sequence comes from Bacillus sp. V33-4, assembly GCF_002860225.1. Lineage (NCBI taxonomy): Bacteria > Bacillati > Bacillota > Bacilli > Caryophanales > Bacillaceae > Bacillus > Bacillus sp. V33-4. Next base: position 27,399 of record NZ_PGVC01000026.1, on the reverse strand, counting down.
CAATTCTTTCGGATCAATAGAACCTTCCGTAAGTTCCTCTCCGCGCTCGACTCGATCGTTCACAGCCACTTTTAAGCGGGCAGTGTACGGAGCATTATACGTACGGGATTCCACTTCGCCTTGAACGACGATCTCATGCTGGCGGTCTTTTCCTTCGTTAATTCCGACAACCGTTCCCGCAAGTTCGGAGATAACTGCTTGCCCTTTAGGGTTCCGTGCTTCAAACAGCTCCTGGATACGAGGCAGACCCTGCGTAATATCGTCACCAGCAACTCCGCCTGTATGGAAAGTACGCATCGTTAACTGGGTACCCGGTTCACCGATTGACTGAGCAGCAATGATACCAACTGCTTCGCCAACTTCAACCTCTTGACCGGTTGCCAGGTTGCGGCCGTAACATTTTTTACATACACCATGGCGGGTATTACATGTGAAAGCAGACCGGATATTTACTTCTTCAATATTAGCTGCAACGATCTCTGTAGCAATATCTTCGGAAATTAAGCCGTTTGCTTCAACAATCACATTGTTTGTTTCAGGATGCCTGATCGCATTTCTTACATGACGGCCAATTAATCGTTCCTCAAGAGATTCGATTACTTCCGTGCCGTCTTTAAGCGCTCTGATCAACAAGCCTCGGTCCGTTCCGCAATCATCCTCACGAACAATCACATCCTGGGCGACATCAACAAGGCGACGAGTCAAGTAACCTGAGTCAGCTGTTTTAAGGGCTGTATCAGCAAGACCTTTACGGGCACCGTGTGTGGAAATAAAGTACTCCAGTACTGTTAAGCCTTCACGGAAGCTGGACTTGATCGGTAATTCGATAATCCGGCCGGCCGGGTTGGCCATCAGACCGCGCATCCCGGCTAACTGGGTAAAGTTAGACGCGTTACCACGGGCACCTGAATCACTCATCATAAAGATCGGATTCGTTTTATCAAGAGATTTCATCAGCTTCGCTTGAATGTTATCTTTCGCAGCACTCCAGATTGAAATAACCCGGTCATAGCGCTCATCTTCAGTAATGAGACCGCGTCTGAACTGCTTTAAGACATTATCAACCTTGCCTTGCGCTTCTTGAATAATCTCCTGCTTTTCTTTTAATACAACGATATCCGCGACACCAACTGTAATTCCAGCTCTGGTAGAGTGCCTGAATCCAAGGTCTTTCATGCGGTCAAGCATTTTCGACGTTTCTGTGATTTTGAAACGTTTAAACACTTCAGCGATAATGTTTCCAAGGATTTTCTTTTTAAACGGATCGACAAGCGGCATTCCGCTAATGACTGATTTAACGTCAGAACCCGGCTCTACAAAGTATCTTTCTGGAGTTTTCTCCTCAAGATTTTGTTTAGTAGGCTCATTAATATACGGGAATGTCGAAGGCAAAATCTCATTAAAGATAAGCTTTCCTACAGTTGTAATCATCAGCTTTTTGTTTTGTTCTTCTGTAAATGTCTGGTTGTTTAACGATCCGGCATGAACCGCAACTCTTGTATGCAAATGGACATAGCCGTTTTGGTAAGCAATCAGTGCTTCGTTTGTATCTTTAAAAATCATGCCTTCCCCGACAGAACCTTCACGCTCGACCGTTAGGTAGTAGTTACCTAATACCATATCCTGTGATGGAGTAACAACCGGCTTACCGTCTTTAGGGTTCAGGATGTTTTGAGCAGCGAGCATGAGAAGTCTTGCTTCTGCTTGCGCTTCTGCAGACAATGGAACGTGAACTGCCATTTGGTCACCGTCAAAGTCGGCATTGTATGCTGTACATACAAGCGGATGAAGACGGATTGCACGGCCTTCCACCAATGTCGGCTCAAACGCCTGGATACCAAGTCTATGAAGAGTTGGGGCCCGGTTAAGCAATACAGGGTGCTCTTTAATGACGTCTTCAAGCACATCCCAGATTTCTGGTGACACTCTTTCAATTTTGCGCTTAGCCGATTTGATGTTATGGGCTAAACCTTTTTCTACAAGCTCTTTCATCACAAACGGTTTAAACAGTTCAAGAGCCATTTCCTTCGGCAATCCACATTGATACATCTTTAAATTCGGGCCTACGACGATTACAGAACGGCCAGAATAGTCAACACGTTTTCCCAAAAGGTTTTGGCGGAACCGTCCCTGTTTACCTTTAAGCATGTGAGAGAGAGATTTTAACGGACGGTTACCAGGTCCTGTTACCGGACGGCCGCGGCGGCCGTTATCGATGAGTGCATCAACCGCCTCCTGGAGCATCCGCTTTTCATTTTGAACAATGATGCTTGGAGCGCCTAAATCCAACAAGCGCTTTAAACGGTTGTTACGATTGATTACACGGCGGTAAAGGTCGTTTAAATCCGAAGTTGCAAAACGGCCTCCATCTAATTGCACCATTGGACGAAGCTCAGGCGGAATTACAGGAAGAACGTCTAAAATCATCCATGACGGTTCATTTCCTGAACCACGGAAAGCTTCCAGTACTTCAAGGCGTTTAATCGCACGAGTACGGCGCTGGCCCTGGGCTGTTCTCAGTTCTTCTTTAAGCGTATCGACATCTTTATCCAAATCAATGTCGGAAAGAAGCTTTTTAATCGCTTCAGCACCCATCGAAGCCTGGAATTTATTTCCGTATTTATCACGATATGCCCGGTATTCCTTTTCAGAAAGGAGCTGTTTCTTTTCAAGAGCAGTATCGCCAGTTTCCGTCACCACGTAAGAGGCAAAGTAGATGACTTCTTCAAGTGCCCGGGGGGACATGTCAAGAACAAGTCCCATCCGGCTTGGAATCCCTTTAAAATACCAAATATGAGATACAGGTGCAGCAAGCTCAATATGGCCCATGCGCTCACGGCGAACCTTCGCTCGGGTTACTTCAACGCCACATCGGTCACAAACTACCCCTTTGTAACGGACACGCTTATATTTGCCGCAATGACATTCCCAATCCTTTTGCGGACCGAAAATACGCTCACAAAACAAGCCGTCTTTTTCTGGTTTTAATGTACGATAGTTAATCGTTTCTGGCTTCTTAACCTCACCGAAAGACCATGAACGGATTTTGTCCGGTGACGCAAGACCAATCTTCATATACTCAAAATTATTTACATCTAGCAAGGGGCCTACCTCCCTTTCGATCTCTAGGTTTTACCCTTATTGCTGAATCGGGATTATTCTTTGATTCCAACTTTTTCCGATACAGAGTCCTCTGGTTCCGGTGCGATCGTTAATGATTCAGCCTGCCCGAGCTCCTCATCATCTTCCGTGTCACGCATTTCTATTTCTTCTTCATCACCTGAAAGGATTTTAACATCCATACCCAAACTTTGAAGTTCTTTCATTAATACTTTGAATGATTCTGGAACACCTGGTTCCGGAACATTTTCACCTTTGACAATTGCTTCGTACGTTTTCACACGGCCAACGACATCATCTGATTTAACGGTTAAAATTTCTTGCAATGTGTACGCAGCACCGTATGCTTCTAACGCCCAAACTTCCATCTCACCAAAACGCTGTCCGCCGAATTGAGCTTTACCTCCAAGCGGCTGCTGGGTAACAAGTGAGTAAGGTCCAGTTGAACGGGCATGCAGCTTATCGTCAACCATGTGGGCAAGCTTGATCATATACATAACACCGACAGAAACGCGGTTATCAAATGGTTCACCTGTACGTCCATCATATAAAATGGTTTTCGCATCACGGGCCATTCCGGCTTCTTCGATCGTTGACCAAACGTCCTCCTCACGCGCTCCGTCAAATACTGGAGAAGCAACGTGAATGCCAAGGCTTCTTGCCGCCATGCCAAGATGAAGCTCAAGTACCTGTCCGATGTTCATCCTTGATGGTACCCCGAGCGGATTTAACATAATATCGACAGGTGTACCGTCTGGAAGGAACGGCATGTTTTCTTCTGGAAGAATTCTTGAGATAACCCCTTTGTTTCCATGGCGTCCCGCCATTTTGTCACCCTCGGAAATTTTCCGTTTTTGGACAATATAAGCACGGACGAGCTGGTTAACACCAGGTGGTAATTCATCGCCATCTTCACGGTTAAACACTTTAACATCGAGAACAATTCCGCCGCCGCCGTGTGGCACACGAAGGGATGTATCTCTTACTTCACGGGCTTTTTCGCCAAAAATAGCATGAAGGAGGCGTTCTTCGGCAGTCAGTTCAGTTACACCTTTAGGAGTAACCTTTCCAACAAGCAAGTCGCCGTCTTTCACTTCAGCACCAATCCGAATAATTCCACGCTCATCCAGGTTGCGAAGGGCATCTTCCCCGACGTTCGGGATATCACGGGTAATTTCTTCCGGCCCAAGCTTCGTGTCACGAGACTCTGATTCATATTCTTCAATATGGATAGATGTGTATACATCGTCTTTTACAAGACGTTCACTCATAATGATTGCATCTTCATAGTTATAGCCATCCCATGTCATGAAAGCGACGAGAACATTACGGCCAAGCGCAAGCTCACCTTTTTCCATCGAAGGGCCGTCTGCAAGGATTTCTCCTTTTACGACACGGTCGCCGACACTGACAATCGGACGCTGGTTATAACATGTACCCTGGTTTGAACGGATGAATTTTAACATCCGATATTTATCAAGGTCACCTTTGACTTCCTGGCCATCAACTTCCTTGATTCGGCGCACCCAAACCTCGCGGGCTTCAACATGTTCAACAATTCCTTCATGCTTGCAGATAACCGCAGCACCAGAATCTTTTGCCGATACGTATTCCATACCAGTACCTACTCGTGGCGCTTCCGGCTGCATAAGCGGAACTGCCTGACGCTGCATGTTTGCACCCATTAATGCACGGTTAGAGTCGTCGTTTTCCAGGAACGGTATACAAGCTGTTGCAGCAGATACCACCTGCTTTGGAGACACATCCATATAATCGACGCGGTCTCTTGGAACGACTGTATTTTCTCCACGGAAACGGGCAATGACTTCCTCATCAAGGAAAGCACCGTCTTCACCAAGAGGGACATTCGCCTGGGCAACTACATAATTATCTTCTTCATCAGCGGTCATGTAATCGATCTGCCCGGTTACTTTTCCTGTTTCCGGGTTAACACGGCGATATGGAGTTTCAATAAAGCCGAATCGATTTACTTTTGCAAACGATGATAAAGAGTTAATCAATCCAATATTCGGGCCCTCCGGCGTCTCAATTGGACACATGCGGCCATAGTGCGAATAGTGGACATCGCGGACTTCAAAGCCTGCACGCTCACGCGTTAAACCACCAGGTCCCAATGCAGACAAACGCCTTTTATGCGTTAATTCTGCAAGCGGGTTTGTTTGGTCCATAAACTGAGACAGCTGTGAGCTTCCAAAGAATTCTTTGATCGAAGCAATAACAGGACGAATATTAATCAGCTGCTGAGGCGTGATCGTATTTGTGTCCTGGATCGACATTCTTTCGCGCACGACGCGTTCCATACGGGACAATCCGATTCGGAATTGATTTTGCAGCAATTCTCCGACAGAGCGCAAACGCCTGTTACCGAGATGGTCAATATCGTCTGTATCGCCTACTCCATGCAGAAGATTAAAGAAATAGCTTATTGAAGCAAAAATATCTGAAGGTGTAATATTCTTCACCGTCTCTTCAACATAAGCATTACCTAAAACATTGATTTCTTTTTCCCCTTCATCATTCGGTGCATAAATCTTAATCGTTTGCATCACAATGTCATGATCCACTACACCGTCAGTAGCAGCGAAAGTTTTAAAACCAATATTCTTTTCTAAATGAGGAAGGACCCGATCCAGTGTACGCCGGTCTAAAGTCGTCCCTTTTTCAGCAATAATTTCACCAGTTTCAGGGTCTACAAGCGTTTCCGCAAGACGCTGCCCAAATAACCGGTTTTTAATATGAAGTTTCTTATTAATCTTATAGCGCCCTACATTTGCCAAATCGTAGCGTTTTGGGTCAAAGAATCGGGACACAAGCAAACTTTTTGCGTTTTCGACTGTTGGCGGCTCGCCCGGGCGCAGACGCTCATATATTTCTAATAGAGCTTTGTCTGTGCTTTCCGTGTTATCCTTTTCAAGGGTGTTGCGAATATACTCGTTATCACCAATTAAATCGATGATCTCTTGATCGGAGCCAAACCCGAGAGCACGCAAAAGAACCGTAACGGGCAGCTTCCTCGTACGATCTATTCTTACATATACGACGTCCTTGGCATCTGTTTCATACTCAAGCCAAGCGCCGCGATTCGGAATTACTGTTGCAGTAAAACCTTTTTTTCCATTTTTATCGAGCTTTCCGCTATAGTAAACACTCGGAGAGCGGACTAACTGGGAAACAATGACACGCTCTGCGCCATTAATCACAAATGTGCCTGTTTCAGTCATAAGCGGGAAGTCACCCATAAAGACGTCCTGGTCTTTTACTTCGCCTGTTTCTTTGTTTACAAGACGAACTTTAACACGCAAAGGTGCTGAATATGTTACATCTCGTTCTTTTGAATCTTCAACTGAATACTTTGGTTCGCCAAGACTGTAGTCAATAAATTCAAGCGATAGGTTACCAGTAAAGTCCTCAATCGGTGAAATATCCTGGAACATTTCACGCAAACCTTCATCAAGAAACCATTGATATGAAGAGGTTTGGATCTCAATTAAGTTTGGTAATTCTAAAACTTCACTGATTCGTGCATAACTTCTCCGTTGGCGGTGTCGTCCATACTGAACTAGTTGACCTGTCAACTGATTCACCCCTCAAATCAAGCGTTATAATTGGATCTATACCGTCTTACCGGGTACAAGTCCCTTCCGTAAGACAAAAAGAAAAAGGGTTTTTAACTCAAAAACCACATTTTCATATTACGAACTATTATTTTGTTATTTTCTCCTTAAACAACCAAATTTATACAATGATTGTTTAATTTAGCTAATATCCTGAATATAATATATTGGCATTTTATAATATTAACATAGTCAAAAATTTACGTCAATGTTTTTTTGCTTTTATTATACAGTAACCCTTTTTCTTTTCGACTGTCTCAACCTCAGCGTACAATTCCTTCAATTTATCAATCGCTGACGGTGCCCCCTGCTTCTTTTGAATTACTACCCACAGTTCCCCTCCGGAAACGAGCAGGCTAAAGCTTTGCTCAAAGATGTCGTGAACGACTGTTTTTCCTGCACGGATGGGCGGATTGGTTAAAATAGCTGCAAAGCCGAGATCTGCAACATTTAAGAGCCGGTCACTCTCATAAATAGAAACATTGTTTACACTGTTGGCCGCTGCATTTTCTTTTGCCAGCGCAAGCGCGCGTTCATTGACGTCTACCATATGGACCGTTCTATCAGGGAAACTTTTCGCGATTGATAACCCAATTGGACCATAGCCGCAGCCCACATCCAATACAAGACCTTCCGGCTTTGGCATCACAAATGTTTCAATCAACAGTCGCGATCCAAAATCCACATCTTTTTTTGAAAACACTCCATTATCTGTCTTAAAGCGGAATGAGTAGCCTTTAAGGTTATAGTCCCAGTAATTCGGGTCACTTTCTACCTTTTGTGTTTTAGAATAGTAATGCTCTGACAAGAAGATCACCTCCAGCGGAGAAATGTCTTGAAGGGAAATGAGGCCTTATTGATTCGAACCGAATTATAAAGGATAGAAATATAAAAAGCAAAAATCCAGCTCATTTTTAGTTCGGCTATTTTCGTTAACATTTAAGAGGAAAAAAAGCCCGCTTTAAACAGCGAGCTTTTTTATAGTTTCATTACTTAACTTCAACGCCAGCTCCAACTTCTTCAAGCTTAGCTTTAACTTCTTCAGCTTCTTCTTTAGAAACGCCTTCTTTAACAGCTCTTGGAGTGTTGTCAACAAGTTCTTTCGCTTCTTTAAGACCAAGGCCTGTGATTTCACGAACAACTTTGATAACTTTGATTTTTTGGTCGCCTGCAGAAGCAAGGATAACATCAAATTCAGTTTTCTCAGCTGCTGCGTCGCCGCCGACAGCTCCACCCGCAACAGCTACAGGTGCTGCAGCAGTTACACCAAATTCTTCTTCGATTGCTTTTACTAAGTCGTTTAGTTCTAAAACAGTCATGCTTTTAACTGCTTCAATGATTTGTTCTTTTGTCATGATTTGTTGCCTCCTTATTTTTGGTTAATCTATTTTCCAGTTCCGGCCCATGTTTAGCCGCCTCTGCTTTTGTTACACTAAAACGGGAATGCTAACTTACGCGCCTTGCTCTTCCTTCTGGTCTGCAACAGCTTTTGTTGCAAGAGCAAAATTGCGGATAGGTGCTTGAAGAACGCTGAGTAGCATAGAAAGCAAGCCTTCGCGAGATGGTAGATCCGCAAGAGCTTTTACATCTTCAACTGTTGCGATTGTTCCTTCAATTACACCTGCTTTGATTTCAAGAGCTTCATGTTTTTTGGCAAACTCATTTAAAATTTTTGCTGGCGCAACAACATCTTCGTTACTGAACGCGATCGCGTTAGGACCTGTAAGAGCTTCGTTCAAGCCTGCAAGCTCTGCAAATTCAGCGGCACGGCGCGTCATGCTGTTTTTGTAAACTTTAAAGTCGACGCCCGCTTCACGAAGTTGCTTGCGAAGTTCAGTTACTTCAGCAACAGATAAACCACGGTAGTCAACGACAATTGTTGATTTACTTGTTTTAAGTTTATCAGTAATTTCTTCAACGATTTGTTTCTTTTGTTCAATAACTCTATTCATCCTTACACCTCCTGTATTATCATTTGCATTCATACCGGGCAAATAAAAAAACTCCATGTCCCTTAAGCAGACATGGAGGAAGTATACAATAGCCGTTTCAAAAACGTCTTTTAAAATCTATCGTATGACCTCGGCAGGAAATTAAGCCCATCCAGGCACCTGCTGTCTGCGGTACAAATGTATTCATATATTCATAACAAAAAACATTATAATACAATGTGTTTTTGTTTGTCAACCTGATTATTTAGCTGCAGCAGATGAAGGATCTACCTTTATGCCAGGGCCCATTGTTGAAGCAACAGCAACGTTCTTCATGTATGTTCCTTTTGCAGCGGCAGGTTTAACCTTTACCATTGTATCGAAAATCGTGTTGAAGTTTTCAACAAGCTTTTCATTTTCGAAAGATGTTTTACCGATCGGAACATGAACATTCCCGTCACGATCAACACGGTATTCAACTTTACCAGCTTTAATTTCATTTACAGCTCTTTCAACATCAAAAGTAACTGTGCCTGTTTTAGGGTTTGGCATTAAGCCTTTAGGGCCCAATACGCGGCCAAGCTTACCAACTTCACCCATCATGTCAGGTGTAGCAACGATTACATCAAACTCAAACCAACCTTGAGTGATTTTGTTGATGTACTCAGCATCCCCTACATAGTCAGCTCCTGCTGCTTCAGCTTCTTTCGCCTTTTCACCTTTGGCGAAAACAAGCACGCGCTGGGTTTTACCAGTTCCATTAGGAAGCACTACTGCTCCACGGATTTGCTGGTCTGCTTTCTTAGGGTCAACTCCTAAACGAAATGCTACTTCTACAGTTGCATCAAACTTCACAGTGCTTGTTTTCTTTACAAGCTCGATCGCTTCGCCGACCGGGTAAGCTTTCGCACGATCTACAAGCTTAACAGCTTCTAAATAGCTCTTACCTTTTTTAGCCATTTTCTTTTTTCCTCCTCGAATGTGGTTTTAGCGGAATAACCTCCCACGAATAAAGGTTGCGAGTGAAACCAAATTCAGCGTCGCAACCCCGTCAATCCTATGCATTTTCAGCATGATTAATCTTCGATAACGATACCCATGCTGCGTGCAGTGCCTTCAACCATGCGCATAGCTGCTTCCACGCTAGCTGCATTTAAATCAGGCATTTTCGATTCAGCAATCTCGCGTACTTTATCACGCTTAACTGTAGCTACTTTATTACGGTTTGGTTCACCAGAACCAGACTCGATGCCAGCTGCTTTCTTAAGAAGAACGGCAGCAGGAGGAGTTTTCGTAATAAATGTAAAAGAACGGTCTTCAAAAACCGTGATTTCGACAGGGATGATTAAACCAGCTTGTTCAGCTGTACGAGCGTTAAACTCTTTACAGAATCCCATAATATTAACACCTGCTTGACCCAATGCTGGACCAACCGGTGGTGCTGGATTTGCTTTTGCTGCCGGGATTTGCAATTTAACTACCTTAATTACTTTTTTAGCCACGAGACACACCTCCTTAAAGTCCGTGATGTGGTAATAGGGATTTTCCCTCCCACTCAAACTTAGTCTTTATATCAATAAAGAACTCGACAAATGTCCAGTCTCTTTGTCCGAGACATACTGACCTATGAAATTCTAACACTTTTCGAAGTTAATTTCAAGGTTTTTAAGATTATAATTTATCAATTTGTGAAAAGTCCAACTCGACCGGCGTATCACGGCCAAACATATTAACAAGAACCTTCAGCTTCGCTTTATCTTTATCAATCTCTTCGATCGAGCCCGTAAAGTTTGCAAACGGCCCTTCTTTCACTTTCACCGTTTCTCCAAGTTCAAAATCAATATCGATTCGTTTTTCATCGACACCCATGCGTTTAAGAATGACCATAACTTCTTCCGGCAATAGCGGTGTCGGCTTGGAGCCAGACCCGGCCGAGCCAACAAAGCCTGTAACACCCGGCGTATTGCGGACCACATACCATGAATCATCTGTCATGACGATTTCTACTAACACATAACCCGGGAAAACCTTGCGTTTTACGACTTTCTTTTTACCGTTTTTGAAATCCGTTTCTTCTTCTTCCGGAACAACCACCCGGAAGATCTTATCTTGCATCGCCATCGACTCAACCCGTTTTTCAAGGTTGGCTTTTACTTTATTCTCATAACCTGAGTACGTATGCACAACATACCAATTTTTTTCCATTAAAGAGGACTTGTATGTCCTTCCCTCCCCATCATTTATATAGTCAATTCTCATCGGCTCGCTCTAAGTTTGTAAAAATTTTTCCCAAATGAAAAAACCCGTTATCCGGGTTTTGCAATAATATCCTGCGTTATTTTCCATTATACCATGAGAATGCAGGGGTTATTCAAGAATTAATCGAATCAACTCTGAAATTCCTAAATCTAATACCGCAAAGAAAAGAGCAAACACTGTAACAGTTGCGATAACTATGATCGTATAGCGGATAAGCTCTCCCCGCTTAGGCCAGCTGACTTTCCTCATCTCACGGCCCGTATCACGGAAAAAATTAATTAAGCGCTGCATTTCGTAACCTCCAACTTTCAAGGAATACCTGATAAAATCTATAAAAAAATAAGTGCTATTTTGTTTCGCGATGAATCGTTTGCATTCCGCATGTTTTACAGAATTTCTTCAGCTCTAAGCGTTCAGCCTGGTTTTGCTTGTTACTCATTGTTGAGTAATTACGGGATCCGCAAACACTGCAGGCAAGAATAGCTTTTTTTCTCATTTATGGCACCTACTCATTGCATCTTTTGCGTCCTTAAAACTGTAACATGGCATAAAATCAGTGTCAATACAAGCTTCAGGCCGGTCAACGATTACAATGAAAATTCTCTGACTTCAAGATACCGCTCGAGCTTTCTTTTTACACGCTGCAAAGCATTATCAATCGATTTCACATGGCGGTTCAATTCTTCAGAGATCTCCTGATACGATTGGCCATCCAGGTATAAAGCAAGTACTTTCCGTTCCAGATCACTCAAAAGCTCTGTCATTTTCACTTCAATATGATCAAACTCTTCTTGATTAATAATCAGTTCTTCCGGGTCCATTACTTTAGCCCCGGAAATTACATCCATTAATGTACGGTCGGATTCTTCATCGTAAATGGGCTTGTCCAATGAAACATAAGAATTAAGCGGGATATGCTTCTGCCTTGTTGCCGTTTTTATGGCTGTAATAATTTGTCTTGTGATGCAAAGTTCAGCAAAAGCTTTAAAAGAGGTGAGCTTGTCCTCCCGAAAGTCGCGAATTGCTTTATACAGGCCAATCATGCCTTCCTGGACAATATCTTCTTTATCAGCACCGATTAAAAAGTAAGATCTGGCTTTTGCGCGTACAAAATTGCGATATTTGTGGATCAAAAAATCAAGAGCTTCGCTTTCACCTTTATGGACCAATTCTACTATTACTTCATCATCAAGCTGGGTATACTTTTCGTTGATTCTCATCCTGAAGTCAGTATTCACACAGATCCCCTCCGACTGAAAACGCATAGATAGAAATATTATACAGTACGTATTTTTTAAGCGTCAACCAACCTTATTGTCCCCGGCGCCATTTTTCGAAAATTTCTGCCACTTCCTGGCTAAGGGGGATTTTTGCACCCGGTCTTTTTTCCTGAATTTTTTTTACCTTTTTTTCAATTCCTTTTTCAATCATATTCATTTCTGTTAGCAGCTCCCGCGCCGACTTTCTTAAGGCTCCTTGTCCAAAAATAGCCCATTGTTCAGTGAAATCCGAGGTCGCTACATGGATTTGCGTTTTTCTGTTACTTAAAGAAATCGCCAATTTTTCAATCCGTTCATCAGCCGTTTCATTTTCCTTCGTAAAAATAACTTCAACCTTATAGTTTTGGTATTTTTTTTCGGTTCCCTGAACATAATGAGCATCAAAAACGACAATGACACGATATCCAGTATACGCTTGGTATTCAGCCATCTTTTCAACAAGATCATCTCTTGCTGCGGCTAAATCTTTCATCTTTAAACTTTTGAGCTCGGGCCAATCACCGATCATGTTATAACCGTCAACGATGAGGATGTCCATATCTTAGCCCTCTAGAGGATGCCGCCTGCGGTATACCTCATACATTAGAAGGGCAGCTGCCACGGATGCATTTAATGAGGTTACATGTCCTGCCATTGGCAAATGGATGAGAAAGTCACATTTCTCCCGAATGAGCCGTCCAATTCCTTTTCCCTCACTGCCAATCACAAGTCCAAGCGGCATTGTCGCATCAAAAGCGCGATAATCTTCCCTGCCTTTTGCATCGGTGCCGGCGATCCAGACACCCCGCTCCTTTAGTTCATCAATTGTTTGCGCCATATTGGTGACGCGGACGACTGGAACATACTCGATAGCTCCCGTTGATGATTTCGCAACCGTTGCAGTTAAACCGACCGCCCTCCTTTTTGGAATAATGATACCATGAGCGCCGACTGCATCAGCCGTTCGCATAATCGACCCTAAATTATGCGGGTCTTCAATTTCATCAAGCAGCAAAAAGAAAGGAGGTTCATTTTTATTCTCAGCTGCGGCAAATAAATCATCCAATTCAGCGTATTGATAGGCCGCAACAGCAGCGACGACACCCTGGTGGTTTCCTTCCGCCATCTGGTCGAGCTTTTTCCTGGGGACAAGTTGCACCAATACTTTCGATTCTTTAGCCATTCCGATAATTTGCTGCATTGAACCTTTTTGCGATCCTTCAGCAATGAAAATTTTGTTAATATCCCGCTGTGATTTAAGCGCTTCGATAACCGGATTTTTGCCGATAATATATTCTTCTGTCATGATGTTGTTCCTCCTTTCTCGTTTTCAATCAGAGCGAAGCAGGCAGAGATGATTTCCTCAAGCCTTTCTTCTTCTCCGGATAAATATAAATAGCCGACCAGCGCCTCAAATGCCGTACTGTACCGATAAGTTTGCACATCTGTGTTTTTCGGAACCGTACCTGACTTCGCGTTTCGTCCCCTTTTAACCACCGCAATCTCTTCCTGGCTTAAAAAACTATTCTCAAGAAAATGATGAATGACCCGGGCCTGGGCTTTGGCTGAGACATACATGGTTGCTTCCTTATGCAAAAAATGCGGCCTCACTTTCCCGCCCTGAAGCAGGTGGCGCCTGACATATAACTCAAAAACCCCGTCGCCCAGATAGGCAAGAGCAAGACTGTTTAGCTGTTTTTCATCGATTTTATTTTCGTAACGAAGCATATAGAGTTCAGCCTCTTTTCCAGCGCGTGCCTTGCGGAGTATCTTCGAGAATGATGTTCATGTCCTTCAGCTGATCCCTGATTTGATCTGAGAGCTGGAAGTCCCGATCCTTACGGGCTTGATTCCTCTTTTCGATCAACGCTTCAACCTCATCATCGAGAAGCTCTTGTGTCTGAAGAGATAACCCGAGAATATCAAAAAGGAGCCCAAATTCAGACATAAAAGCATCGATAACCTCTTTAGATGTATTTTTTTCAAGCATATAATAATTTGCCAGCTTAGAAAGCTCAAATAAAACCGATATCCCATTTGCCGTATTGAAATCGTCATCCATAGCGGCAACGAATTCATGATGAAGCCCGTTAATCCTGCCAAGCCACTCCGCGTTTTGGTCGGTTAATTCCGAGCTTGCTTCCTTTCGGTGCACGAGGTTCTGGTAAGAGGTTTTAATTCGCTCGAGGCCTGATTTTGTGTTTTCGAGCAATTCGTGACTGTAGTTAACCGGATGGCGGTAATGGACAGACAGCATGAAAAACCTGAGAACCTGCGGATCATGAACCTTAATAATATCGTTTACGAGTACAAAATTCCCAAGCGACTTCGACATTTTCTCATTATCAATATTAATATACCCGTTGTGCATCCAGTAGCGGGCAAAGGTTTTTCCGGTCAGCGCTTCAGACTGGGCTATTTCATTTTCATGATGCGGAAACGCCAAATCCTGTCCGCCTGCATGAATATCAATAGTATCGCCCAAATATTTTTTTACCATCGCAGAGCACTCAATATGCCAGCCTGGGCGCCCCTTTCCCCATGGACTTTCCCATGCAATTTCGCCTTCTTTCGCTTTTTTCCAAAGGGCAAAGTCCAACGAATCCTGCTTTTTCTCACCGGGCTCGATCCTGGCCCCAACCCGAAGCTCATCGATCGATTGATGGGAGAGCTTTCCGTATTCTGCAAACTTTCTCGTCCGATAATAAACATCGCCGTTTGATTCGTAAGCATAGCCTTTTTCAATTAGCGCGCCGATAAACTCAAGAATAATCTCCATGCTTTCGGTTACGCGAGGATGGATATCAGCCCTTTTGCAGCCAAGCGCAGAAACATCTTCAAAATATGCATTAATAAAGCGGTCAGCAATCGCAGGAACTTCTTCACCAAGCTCCTTTGCGACGCGAATTAATTTGTCATCCACATCCGTAAAATTAGAAACAAATTGAACTTTATAGTCGCGGAACTCAAGGTAACGCCGAACTGTATCAAATACGATCGCTGGACGGGCATTGCCAATATGGATGTAATTATAAACAGTTGGCCCGCACACGTACATCTTTACTTTTCCTTCTTCGAGCGGGACAAACTCTTCTTTTTTCCTCGTCATCGTATTAAAAATTTGAATTGGCATTCATGTTACTCCTTTCGTTCCTCAACTCAGTTAATTCACGTTTTAATTTATTTATTTCTGCTTCCAGTTCCTTGAGCCGATCTGCAATCGGATCAGGTAAATCGGTGTGGTTAAAATCCTTCACCCTAATTCCATCTTTAACGACTATTCTCCCTTTAATTCCAACAACCGTAGAATTCGGGGGCACATCCTGAAGGACGACAGCACCCGCTCCGACTTTGGAATTTTCACCAATCGTGATCGATCCGAGGACTTTGGCCCCCGTTGCAATCAAGGCATTGTCTTTTACCGTCGGATGCCGCTTTCCTTTTTCTTTGCCGGTTCCCCCCAGGGTAACTCCTTGAAACACCGTGACGTTATCGCCAATTTCACAGGTTTCACCAATGACAACCCCCATGCCGTGGTCAATAAAGAAGCGCTTCCCAATCTTCGCACCGGGATGAATTTCAATACCGGTAAAAAAGCGGCTGATCTGTGAAATGACCCTCGCTATAAAGAAGAGCTTCCGCTTATAAAAACTGTGCGCAAAACGATGAGACCAGATGGCGTGCAGCCCGGAATAAGTAAGAATAACTTCTAAATAAGTTCTTGCCGCCGGGTCCTGTTCGAAAACAACCTCTATATCTTCTTTCATTATTTTAAACATGGTTCTTCCCTCCACGTATACTCTCCTGTTTTATTTCCATAAAAAAAGCGCCTCTGTACATAGACAGAGACGCTTATCCGCGCGGTTCCACTCTGTTTAAGCCATAAAGAAAAGCGAGGGTACACTCTTCCCAATCGTCCAAAGGTCAGATGCTTTCGGCAGTTCACATTATCGCACGAAAGGTCTTACGCTTTGGGAGCCTGGGTGCTGTTGCTCACTATATTAGGCTTCAACTTTTATCCTGTTAACGGAAGGAGTCCGCCCGAGTCTACAGGTTTAGTTTCGACAAGGGACTCAGAGGTGCATTTCAAAAAATAAGCGGCTTGAACCACTTTCAGCCGACGATGGTCCTCTCTGGCAAGCATCATTTTTCTACTTTTCCTCTTCAACATTTTCATATTATAGAATTACTCTTACTATATTACATTTGGCCGGATATGTTAACTAATAATATTTCGTAAACGCTTCAGAATTTTTTCTTTTCCTAACAATTCAATGGCTTTCGGCAGGTCTGGTCCGTGTGTTTGTCCTGTCGCAGCAGCCCGAATCGGCATGAAAAGATCTTTGCCTTTTTGTCCTGTTGTTTTTTGTACATTTTTCATGGCCGCTTTGATATGATCCGCTGTAAACTCAACCAGGTCATCAATCTCCGCTGAAAAAGCTTTAATCACTTCAGGAACCTGGTCACCTTGCAATACAGCCTTCGCTTCTTCGTCATAGTCTGCTTCATCGGTAAAAAACATATCCGTCAGCTCAACAATTTCAGCACCGAAGCTCATTTTTTCCTGGTAAAGCCCAATCAAATTCCGCACCCAGATCCGCTCCTCTTCAGACAAATTGTCGCTGACTCGTCCGGCATTGATTAAATGCGGCAGAGCCAGGTCAACCAGTCTGTCCAGCTCAAGCTTTTTCACATATTGATTGTTCATCCACGTCAGTTTTTGTTTATCAAATAAAGCCGGCGATTTCGACAGGCGGTTTGGATCGAATATGTCAATAAGCTCTTCCTTGGAGAAAATTTCTTCTTCCCCCTGAGGAGACCAGCCCAATAACGCAATAAAATTAAACAGGGCTTCAGGTAGATAACCTAATTCCTCATATTGCTCAATAAACTGAATGATTGATTCATCACGCTTGCTCAGTTTTTTGCGGCTTTCATTAACGATCAGCGTCATATGACCATATTCCGGTGCTTCCCAGCCGAGCGCCTCAAAAATCATTAACTGCTTCGGCGTATTAGAAATATGATCATCGCCCCGTAAAACATGCGATATTTTCATCAAATGGTCATCAACAGCAACCGCATAATTATAAGTTGGCATTCCATCCTTCTTCACAATAACAAAATCGCCAATCCCATCTGATTCAAAGGAAACATTCCCTTTCACCATATCATCAAAAGAGTATACTTTGCCATCAGGAACAAGGAAACGGATGCTTGGTTTTCGGCCTTCCGCTTCGAGCTGTTCGCGGTCAGCTGCACTCAGATGGCGGCATTTCCCCGAATACTGGGGAGTTTCCCCTTTCGCAACCTGAGCTTCACGTTCGGCTTCCAATTCTTCTTCCGTACAATAGCATTTATAAGCCAAGCCTTTTCCCAACAGCTCTTCATTGTATTTTTCATAGATCGCATTTCGTTCGGATTGCCGATAAGGGCCATAATCTCCACCATTATCAACGCTCTCATCCCAATCGATGCCAAGCCACTTTAAATATTTTAACTGGCTTTCTTCTCCGCCTTCAATATTGCGCTTTTTATCGGTATCTTCAATACGGACAATAAATTTGCCGCCTTGATTCCGGGCGAATAAATAATTAAATAACGCTGTACGGGCATTTCCAATATGTAAATGTCCAGTCGGACTCGGAGCATAGCGGACACGGACTTCCTTCGACATAGTACTTCCTCCTTGTTAACGAGCTTTGCTTGCTTCATTGTATCATTGTGCTTTATTGTAATAAAGCTGCGTTATGCATTTTTTTCTTTTAAAAGAACTACCGCCTGGGCCGCGATGCCTTCGCCGCGTCCGGGGAATCCAAGTTTCTCTGTCGTGGTTGCCTTTACATTGATATACTGCGTGGATGTACCGAGAAGACCGGCAATACGGTCCCGCATCTTATCAATATAAGGAGCCATCTTCGGCTTCTCGGCAATAACGGTACAATCGGCATTGACGAGCTCATAGCCCCGTTCCGACACGATTTTCCAGACATGCTCCAGCAGTTGCGCGGAATCAGCATCTTTAAAAGTGGGATCGGTATCTGGAAAGTGTTTGCCGATATCGCCTTCCCCGATCGCACCTAAGCATGCGTCAGCAATCGTATGTAAAAGAACATCTGCATCCGAGTGCCCTAACAGGCCTTTTTCAAATGGAATTTCAATGCCGCCAATAATAAGCGGACGGCCCTCTATTAATTGATGAACATCAAAGCCCTGTCCAATCCGAAACATTCTCATTCCCCTTTGTTTTTAATCGCGGAGTTCCTTTTTTTCATAATAGCTTCGGCGAAAAAAAGGTCCTCCGGTGTTGTAAGCTTAATATTGTCATAACTGCCTTCGACGACAGTTACGGGAACGCCGATCCGCTCGATGAGGCTTGCATCATCGGTGCCGATAAACCCGCTTTCCGCCGCGTCCTTATGCGCCTTAAGCAAAAGCGAAACGCGAAAAGCCTGTGGGGTTTGAATTGCCCACAAGCTTGAACGCTCAATCGTTGTAACCACTTTACGCGCTTGAACCTTTTTAATCGTATCCTTTACCGGAACAGCAACAATCGCCGCCCCGTCTCGTTCCGCCACCTCGGCCAGTTGATGAATAATCGGTATATCAATAAAAGGCCTAGCGGCATCATGAACGAGAACGATACCATCGTTTTTCAGCGTTTTGATGGCGTTATACACACTATGCTGCCGCTCTGTTCCGCCCGCAACAAGTGAATGTACTTTTTGAATGCCGTAGTCCTTTAACAATCTCTTTATTTCCGGTTCTTCTTGAGGATTAACAGCTAAAACGATTTCACTGCACGCGTGATCTGCCTCGAACACTCTTAACGTATGAATGAAAACCGGAATTTCGTGAAGATGAACGAGAAGCTTGTTCTTGCCGGCTCCCATTCTTTTCCCCTGACCGGCTGCAGGAATAATAACCTGGTAAGCCATAGACTAACCCCTATCTCACTATAAAGCTTTTTCCAATAGCTTCGGTTTTGCAAAGATCATGCGTCCGGCTGATGTTTGCAGGACACTCGTAACTACAACATCAATTCGTTTGCCGATAAAATCGCGGCCGTCTTCCACCACAATCATCGTGCCATCATCAAGATAGGCAACACCCTGATTATATTCTTTGCCATCTTTAATAACCTGTACATTGAGCTCTTCGCCCGGAAGAACGACCGGTTTAACGGCATTAGCTAGATCATTAATATTTAAAACAGAAACATTCTGAAGTTCGCACACTTTATTTAAATTGAAGTCATTTGTAACAACGACGCCGCTTGTTATTTTTGCTAATTTAACAAGCTTGCTGTCAACCTCCTGGATCTCTTCAAAATCGCCTTCGTAAATCTCGACTTTCATGGCCAGTTCTTTCTGGATGCGATTCAGGATATCAAGTCCGCGGCGGCCGCGATTTCGTTTCAAAGCATCCGATGAATCAGCGATATGCTGCAGCTCCTCAAGAACAAATTGCGGAATGACAATAGTGCCTTCCAGAAAGCCAGTCTGGCATATATCCGCTACTCTTCCATCAATGATTACACTCGTATCAAGAATCTTTAAAGAATTATTGGCATGCGGATCCTGTTCTTCATCAACAGGCTTCTTTTTTCGGTTCGCAAACAGGTTTAAAAGCTCGTCTCTCTTTTTAAAACCGACCTGGAAACCGAGGTAGCCAAATAAAAGCGTTAGTACAGTGGGCGCTACCGTATTCAACACAGGCACTTGAATCGCATTGAGCGCAAACCCAATCAGGAATGCAAGAACAAGGCCGAATGCCAGCCCCACACTTCCAAAAATGATATCTGTAATCGGCGCCTTCACCAAGGAGTCTTCGAACCATCTGACAAAGTTGACAACATAATCAATGGCCCAGAAACTAATAAAATAAAATATAAGTGCACCTAGAATGGCAGCCACATACCCATTATTTAAAAATAGAATGTTGTCTGCACTCACCAATGTTAATAAATCAGGTATTAAAAATATGCCAAGCGTTCCGCCGATAATAAGGAAGCACGCTTGAATGATACGTTTTAACATTCCTTCACCTCCTTCTAACCATTATAAACAAATTCTATAAATTGAAACGTAGTATTGCAGATTAATTTCATTTTTTTATGGTCAATCTTGTTATCTTAAAATAACTTTCTCAAGTGAATAAAAAAGATAATCCTTATGGCTAAAGGACAATATTCCATCTTTAAGGGTAGCATCGCAAAAATGAAGTGTCAAATAATAAAGGTTTTTATTTTATCATAGGACTTTTGTCATTTCAATCTAATTTTTTAAATCCCAGTGAATTTTACTGTACGGGCGAAGATCTCCTTATCCCCCAAGCACGGCCTGAAGGGCCTGGCTGACGGAAGAAACTCCTACAAGCTGAATGCCCGACGGCTCTGTCCAGCCTCCCAAATTATTTTCAGGCAGAATGACTCTCTCAAACCCAAGCTTCGCTGCTTCCTGGACTCTCTGCTCGATTCTTGAGACACGCCTTACTTCGCCGGTCAATCCAACTTCGCCAATAATACAATCTGAAGCTCGGGTCGGTTTGTCGCGAAAGCTTGAAGCGATGCTGACTGCAACTGCCAAATCAATGGCAGGTTCATCTAATTTGACACCGCCGGCCACTTTTAAATAGGCGTCCTGGTTTTGTAAAAGCATCCCAACTCTCTTTTCCAACACCGCCATCAACAGCGATACCCGGTTATGGTCAATTCCGGTCGCCATCCTTCTTGGATTTCCAAAGCTGGTCGGTGAAATTAACGCTTGTATTTCAACCAATACAGGGCGAGTCCCCTCCATAGAAGCGACGACAGTTGACCCTGATGCCCCCTGCGACCGTTCCTCGAGAAAAATCTCCGAAGGATTTTCCACTTCTTCAAGCCCAAATTCCTTCATTTCAAAAATACCCATTTCATTTGTCGAGCCAAATCTATTTTTCACGGCACGCAAGATTCGATATGTATGGTGCCGTTCACCTTCAAAATATAGAACGGTGTCGACCATATGCTCGAGAAGACGGGGGCCAGCGATTGAACCTTCCTTCGTAACGTGTCCTACGATAAAAATCGCAATCCCTTTTGTTTTAGCAATTCTCATTAATTCTGCTGTACATTCCCGAACCTGTGAAACGCTTCCCGGAGCCGAAGTTATCTCGGGATGATAGATCGTTTGAATCGAATCAACGATCACAAAGCCCGGCGACATCCCTTCAATCGTTCGGCTGATTTCCTCCAAATTTGTTTCTGCATAAACGTTCAGGTTTTCAGAGGTTACTCCAAGGCGATCCGCTCTCAATTTCGTTTGCCTCATGGACTCTTCACCTGATATATAGAGAACCGAATGCTCTTTTTTTGCAAGCTGCGCCGACACTTGCAGCAGCAATGTCGATTTGCCTATCCCCGGATCCCCGCCGATCAGTACTAATGACCCTCTAACCACTCCTCCGCCAAGCACCCTGTTCAGTTCTTGCATGTCTGTCGTAATTCTCGGTTCGCTTGTTGTTTCAATCGCAGTAATCGGGGTTGCTTTAGCCACGGCAGCCGATGCTCCCTGTGAATGGGCAAATGCTCCACGCCTTCCTGTACTGGCCGGTTCAATTTCTTCAACCATCTTATTCCATGCTCCACATGCCGGGCATTTTCCCATCCATTTCGCGGATTCATACCCGCATTCTTGACATATAAACTTTGTTTTTTTCTTTGCCATCAATTTCTTCCTCTCCAATGGGGCGTAACGATGTCTTTCACTTTATTATAAGGTATCTTGTCCTCTTTTTCGAAAATCTCGAAGCATCTCAGGAAACAAAAAAAGAGGTACACGTAAATGGTGCTTATTTACGCGTACCTCACGATGTTTAGTTTAAAAACAAATGCTTTTCCCTACAGTTTAACTTTCCCGCTTTCTTCAGCCGCTTTGACGACAAACTCGCCGTCCTCCACATCAATAATGACATGATGGCCGGTTAAGACCTTGCCTTTTAGCAGTTCTTCAGACAAACGGTCTTCAATATGCTTCTGAATAGCACGTCGCAACGGACGTGCTCCGTATTCAGGGTCGTATCCTTCTTCAGAAATTTTCTCTTTTGCTGCATCTGTCAGCTCTAAATTAATGTCCTGCTCCTTCAAGCGGTTTGTTAATTGATCGGACATTAATGAGACAATTTCTTTCAAGTGTGGCTTCTCAAGAGCATGGAAGACGATAATTTCATCGATACGATTGAGGAATTCAGGTCGGAAGGCTTTCTTTAACTCTTCCATTACCTTGCCTTTCATATCTTTATAATCGTGCTCTCCATCCTGAATATTAAAGCCGACATATTTGTTTCGTCTCAGCGCTTCAGCTCCGACGTTAGAAGTCATGATCAGTACGGTATTGCGGAAATCGACCGTGCGCCCTTTCGAATCTGTCAGGCGTCCGTCCTCCAATACTTGAAGCAGGATATTAAATACATCAGGGTGAGCCTTCTCAATCTCATCGAGCAGAATGACTGAATATGGTTTTCTGCGGACCTTTTCGGTCAACTGACCGCCTTCATCATATCCAACGTATCCCGGCGGTGAACCGACAAGGCGTGATGTCGAATGCTTCTCCATGTATTCCGACATGTCGATCCGAATCATCGCATCCTCATCCCCGAACATTGATTCCGCTAGAGCACGGGCAAGCTCGGTTTTACCGACACCAGTCGGTCCAAGGAAGATGAATGAGCCAATTGGGCGCTTTGGATCTTTCAGGCCGGCACGGGCACGGCGAACTGCTTTGGAAACTGCCTTTACAGCTTCCTCCTGCCCAATTACTCGTGAATGAAGAATTTCTTCAAGGTTCAACAGCTTATCTGTTTCTGTTTGGGCCAGCTTGGCAACAGGGATACCTGTCCAGCTCGCAACAACGTGCGCAATATCTTCGACAGTAACCTCACTGTTTTCTTTACCTTGCTTTTCCTTCCAGTTCTTTTTCGTTTCTTCGAGCTTTTCACGCAGGCGTTGCTCGGTATCTCTTAATGAAGCTGCTTTTTCAAACTCCTGGCTTTGAACAGCTGCATCTTTTTCTTTTCTTACTTCCTCCAATTTCAGTTCAAGCTCTTTCAAATTCGGAGGAGTTGTATAGGAACGAAGTCTTACTTTTGAACCGGCTTCATCAATTAAATCGATCGCTTTATCCGGTAAAAAACGGTCTGAGATATAGCGGTCGGACAGCTTAACTGCCGCATCAATCGATTCATCCGTGATCGAAACACGGTGATGGGCTTCGTAACGATCTCGAAGTCCTTTTAAAATTTGAACGGATTCTTCAACAGTTGGCTCATCGACCGTAATTGGCTGGAAGCGCCGTTCCAACGCGGCGTCTTTTTCAATATATTTTCGATATTCATCAAGAGTTGTCGCGCCAATACATTGCAATTCACCGCGGGCAAGTGACGGCTTCAAGATATTGGAAGCATCAATTGCGCCTTCAGCTCCCCCTGCTCCAATCAATGTGTGAAGTTCATCAATAAACAAAATGATATTGCCAGCCTGGCGTATTTCATCCATTACTTTTTTAAGGCGGTCTTCGAATTCACCGCGATATTTCGTTCCGGCGACGACCGTTCCCATATCAAGGGTCATGACACGCTTATCGCGGAGAATTTCCGGCACCTCATTATTGACAATTTGCTGGGCTAGCCCCTCTGCAATTGCCGTCTTACCGACACCAGGTTCACCAATCAGTACCGGGTTGTTTTTTGTACGGCGGCTTAATACCTCAATAACTCTTTGAATTTCTTTGCTTCTTCCGATCACCGGATCAAGGCTTCCTTCACGCGCAATCGAAGTCAAGTCCCTCGCAAGACTATCCAATGTAGGAGTGTTGGCATTTGCAGACGCACCGCCCTGGTGGCTTCCCGATTCATTGCTTCCTAATAATTGAAGCACTTGCTGACGTGCTTTATTCAAGCTGACGCCGAGATTGTTTAAGACTCTTGCTGCCACGCCCTCTCCCTCACGGATAAGCCCTAGAAGAATATGTTCAGTACCAACATATGAATGACCGAGCTTTCGTGCCTCATCCATTGAAAGTTCAATTACTTTCTTCGCTCTAGGTGTATAATTAGGCGTCTGTGTCACTTCTTTACCAGTGCCAATTAAATTTTCAACTTCTTTTTGGATTTTTTCTGAACCAAGACCTAAAGCATACAAAGCTTTAGCGGCAATCCCTTCACCTTCACGTACAAGGCCTAAAAGAATATGTTCTGTACCAATATTGTTATGTCCTAGGCGGATCGCTTCTTCTTGAGCCAACGCCAGCACCTTCTGAGCTCTCTCGGTAAAACGTCCAAACATCATATGCTCTTCCTCCTGTCTATTCTTCCATTTTCAATCTTTCCCGTATTAAAGTAGCACGGCGGATATCACGCTCATTCGGTCGCAAAGGGCCGCCGGCATATTGCTGTAAAAATCCTGGCTGCGTTAAAATCATTAATTCATTTAAAATGGTCTTCGAAACATTTTTTATAAAGCCCATATCGATCCCGAGACGTACATCTGACAAACAGCGAGCTGCTTCCTTTGTTTCAATGATTCGGCTGTTGGCGAGAGTACCCAAAGAACGGAAAACCCTGTCTTCTAATTGTATGTTTGCCGTTTTGGCTAATGCTTCCCGCGCCGATCTTTCCTGTGAAATCAACTGGCTGACGACACTTTTTAAATCTTCAACAATATCTTGTTCCGATTTTCCAAGTGTCATTTGATTTGAGATTTGAAAAATATTTCCCAACGCTTCGCTGCCTTCTCCATAAATACCTCTTACTACCAATCCGAGCTGGTTAATCGCCGGGATGATCCGATTTATTTGCTGAGTTAAAACAAGGGCGGGCAAATGCATCATCACCGATGCGCGTAGCCCTGTCCCTACATTAGTGGGACAGCTCGTCAAATACCCGAGCTTCTCATCAAACGCGTAGTTAACTTGCTCTTCCATCCAGTCATCGACCTTGTTCGCCATATCAAGTGCTTCTGCCAGCTGAAAAGCAGGAAACAGGCACTGTATCCGAATATGGTCTTCTTCATTAATCATGATGCTGACTTCTTCATTTTCCGAGAGCAAACATGCCCCTGAGCTTGAATCTTCGGCAAGCTGCGGACTGATCAAATGCTTTTCAATCAGAACCCTTTTTTGTAAAGGCTGCAGCTCTTCCATCTTTAACAGCTCTAATTTTCCAAGGCTGCCCGGTCCGCCAGTGAGAACACGTTCTTCAATCGTTTTTAATATCCTGGATGCTTCTTCGCTTGAATAAAGTGTTGAAAAGGTAAATTCATTAAGGTTTCGAGCAAGGCGGACCCTGGAGCTTAATACAATATCGGAATCGGGCCCTTCAGCGCTCATCCACGAACTTACAGCCTGGCTCATAAATCGGTTAAGAGACACACTTACTCCCCTCCCTTATTGGCTTCGTTCATGCTTTTTTCCACTGAACGAATTTCATCCCTGACTTGCGCAGCTTTTTCGAATTCTTCCTTCGAAATTAGCTCGATAAGACTCTGTTTCAAAGAATCCAGCCGTCGGCGCATTTGGATGCTGCCGCCAATTCTTTTTGGGATTTTGCCGTTATGGCTCCAATTGCCACTGTGAAGTCGCCTTAAAATTGGTTTAAGCTGCTCTTTAAATGTATCGTAGCAATTTGCGCAGCCAAACCTGCCCACCTTTGCAAACTGTGGAAAGGTCATCTTGCAGTTTTCACACTGAACAATGTCATCCTGATCATACTGCGGTTTTGTTGATTGCGGGAATGCCGGCTCAACATTCAGAAGACCGGCTAATAGGTTGTTGATCGAAAACCCCGATCCACTGTTGAACATAAACATATCGCCTTTTTCCTGAGCACATTTTTCACAAAGATGGACCTCTGTCTTTTCGCCATTCACTATTTTTGTAACATGCATTGTTGCCGGCCTCTGATTACAATCTTCGCAAATCATGATTTCACCCCTCAGCTCAACTTATTATTTATATTTTAATGAGGTCAACATCGCCTGCAGCATTCTTGCCCTAAGCTCATCACGATGGGGAAGGTCTATATATAGTACAGAGCGGTCAATTACACTGAGCATAATTTTAGCTTCTCTTCGTGTAATAACCCCTTCATTTGCTAGACGATAAATTACATCCTCGGCACTACTTTGAGATACACGGTTCTGAACTAACAGCAAAAGATCATTTATTAGATGGGCAAAGTCATTGGTCTGTACCTTCATAATTCGAATATAACCGCCCCCGCCGCGCTTACTCTCAACGATATAACCTCTTTCAACCGTAAACCGGGTATTAATAACGTAATTAATCTGAGACGGTACACATTGGAACTTATCGGCTACTTCACTTCTCTTAATCTCAACAATTTCCTTCTCACTCAGTTCCAAAACGGACTTTAAATAGTGCTCAATAATGTCTGAGATATTCCTCATTATAGCCCCCCAATCTGACTTTGACTATATTTGACTTTCATTATACATGATACCCTCAATTGAATGCAAACGATCTGAGAACTCCCTTATATTTTCTCCAAAATCCCCTTTCTCAAACCTGCAGCGCAACTATGTAATAGCCTTTTGCCAATTATAAAAGCTCCAGTCCGGATCAACTATTTTCATACATAACTGCGTGATTTTAGTTACCGGGGTTTTGGGAGAGTGGAGACATCAGATCTGCTGACTGATTCGGAATTGGCCGAGGGACTTTTAGCTGATTTTCGGATCTAAAAGTCTACTTGACTTAGAGTATGTAGCAAAATTATTTTCAAAATGAGCTTGGTTGTGAAAGAGATGAAGTATTTGAGGTGGATAAACGTAGAAAATCACGAATTTTTATTGAAAATGTTGATAATTTGTTGGATGGTAAAAAAGAATTAAGCGGAAAATCCGGTGATTCACGCGAAAGTACGGAGGAATTAAGCGGAATCCTGCTTAATTAAGCGGAAAATCCAGGAATTAAGCGATAATCGTGATTAATTAAGCGAAGACGGTGTGGCGGATGTTTTTTCTCCGTGTCTAACGAACAAAAAAAGAACAACCATCATCGGCTGTTCTTTTGTATGCGCTTGGCGGCGTCCTACTCTCACAGGGGGAAACCCCCAACTACCATCGGCGCTGAGAAGCTTAACTTCCGTGTTCGGGATGGGAACGGGTGTGACCTTCTCGCTATCGCCACCAAACTATTT